>DCGY01000039.1:0-142 GCA_002314715.1 Lachnospiraceae bacterium UBA1766
TCTAACTTTTTGGGGTCACCTCACCTCTTCCCATGGCCTTGTTTTTATACTTTCAAAAAATAAATCAAATCATTTTCTTCTCTTTAATTATTCGAAAATCCTAGTAGTTTTCCTCGCGAACCTCGAAGTAGCTCTGAGGATG
>DCGY01000039.1:232-7138 GCA_002314715.1 Lachnospiraceae bacterium UBA1766
ACTTCGCTCTTTTCAAATACCTGAGCGGTTTCAATGTTATTTAACAAGGCACGATATCTTTCTTCATGAGCCTTCTCAATAGCACCTACTGCGCGGAACTTTGCTGCCAATTCCGGAAATCCCTCTGCTTCCGCCGTCTTTGCGAAATTCTCATACATATCGGTCCACTCGAAGTTTTCGCCTTCTGCTGCTGCCTTTAAATTAGCCTTGGTATCACCGATTCCGGCCAATTCCTTAAACCACATCTTAGCATGCTCTTTTTCATTGTCAGCAGTCTTTAAGAAAATTGCTGACATCTGCTCATAACCTTCCTTCTTCGCTACAGAAGCAAAATAGGTGTATTTATTTCTCGCCTGAGATTCTCCTGCAAAAGCCTCCTGTAAATTTTTTTCTGTCTGTGTACCTGCATACTTATTTGCCATTTTTCATATCTCCTTTTTATTCAATAAATAATTTATGATTCATAAATCGGCTCAAAGTCCTCCGGTCCATGACCGCACAAAGGACATTTAAAATCCTTCGGAAGCTCACTTTCCTTATAGACATAACCACAAATCTTACACTTCCAGCCTACAATCTTTTTGTCAGTCTTCACGGCCTGAGGCTTCGGCTTTAAATTGTTCTGATAATCTGCATAAGTAAGCGGAGCTTTATCACTGAGAACCTTTCCATCCACTACCTCGGCAATAAACAGTGTGTGACTTCCCAAATCATGACTTTCCACTACCTTTAAGCTGAGCATCGCACAGGCAGACCAGTTCAAATAAGGTACACCATTTACATCCTCCGGTAAAGGTAAAGAATCCAGCTTATCTACATTTCTGCCGGACTGCATACCGAAATGCTTTATGGTCTCAAAAGAAACTGTCTGATCCAACATACTGATGGTAAATACACCACTTTCCTTAATTAAATCACAGGAATAATTGGCATTGATTACAGAAACCGCTACTCTGGTAGGATTGCTCGCAACCTGAATACAGGTATTGGTAATACATCCGTTCTTCTTTTCTCCGGATCTGGTTCCAAGAAAAAACACTCCATAACTCAAACAATACATTGATTTGCTATCCATAACTTTATCCTTTCTGTAAAATAAAATTTTATTGGATAAACATGCCGATTTTCAAAAGAATATCACACAAATCAGTATGTCTTTTCTAGATAATATTATACAAAAAACAAACCCAAAGAACAAGCATGCTCTTTGGGCTTTATAGATAATTTATGCCTCTTCTTTATCCTTGGAATACAAAATTTTCAGGATAATAGGAGTGGAAATACTGGAAATAATAATCAGTAAAATAACTGCGGTGAAATATACAGGAGTCATAAGTCCTACGGAAAGACCCTTCTGTGATACAATCAATGCAACCTCACCTCGGGTCATCATACCAACACCAATCTTTAATGCATCATTTCCCTTGAATCGACAAGCTCTTGCCATTAATCCACAACCGATGATCTTGGTAATCAATGCTACCAATACGAAACCGATTGCAAAGAAAATAATCTCTGCATTTAAATTACTAATACTTGTCTTTAAACCGATACTTGCAAAGAATACCGGACCGAATAACATGTAAGAATTGATATCCACCTTCTCATCAATATATTCGGAATCATGGATGTTACAAAGAATAATACCTGCTACATATGCACCGGTAATATCAGCAATTCCAAACCATTCCTCTGCCAGATAAGCGAAACCGAAACAAAGTGCCAATCCGATAATCGGAATACGTCTGGTATGAGGATAGCGGGCATCAATCCACTTAAAGATTTTATACAAAATAAATCCGGCGCCGATAGACATTACAAAGAAAAGAACCGTGGAAAGAATTACTTTTCCGGGATCGGAATCAGGGCTCTTAAATCCGATTACGAAGGTAAGTACGATAATTCCGATAACGTCATCAATAATTGCGGCACTTAATATAGTGGTTCCGACTTTTCCCTTTACCTTACCAAGTTCTTTTAAGGATTGTACGGTAATTCCTACGCTGGTAGCCGTCATAATTACACCAATAAAAATAGCCTTAAAAAATTCTTCGCTTCCGATAGCAGAAAAACCATAGAAGCAACTATACAGCAAGGTACCACCCGCCAAGGGTACAAAAACACCTGCACATGCAATCAAAAATGCAATGGGTCCGGTCTTCATCAAATCCTTCAGGTTTGTTTCAAGACCCGCGGAGAACATTAAAAGTACAACACCGATTTCCGCCATTTGAACCAAAAAATCAGATTGTTCTACCAGATGTAAAACGCTGGGACCGATTAACAGTCCGGCAATAATTTCACCTACAACCTGAGGTGCTTTACATTTTCTGGCTACAATTCCGAAGAATTTTGCAAAAATGATGATAATTGCTAAATCTCTGAACACTAAAAAAGTTTCCATTTTTTCTCTCCATGTAAAATTTATATTTCCTATAAAATAAAAGGTGAGACTAAGGAAAATGTGCACATTTCCTTCGCTCACCTTTTCTTAGCCAAAAATCATCATAGCACAAGAGTTTTCGACTGACAATAGCATAAATCAGAGAATTGTTTTATTCTTCGGAAGTAGTATCTTCTTCGGATTCATTTTCTTCGGGAGATTCCATAGCAGAATCAGTCAAGTCTTCCGCTTCCTCATTTACCAATTCTTCATTTCCCTGATTTTGTTCAATGATTTTCTCACGAACTTTTGCAATACTTGCAACCTTAATTCCGTCATCCAGATTTATCATCTTCACACCGGAGGTAATTCTTCCCAAAATAGAAATCTCCTGGACGCGAAGCTGAATGATAATACCGCCGGTAGTAATCATCATGATTTCATTTTCATCATTTACTGCCTTTACAGCTAATACATATCCGGTCTTATCGGTAATCTTGTAGCACTTGACACCCTTACCACCACGATGCTGTACGGAGAATTCTTCCAGATAAGTTCTCTTACCAAGACCATTTTCCGATACAATCAGTAGGGAATCTCCCTGGTTTTGAAGCTGCATGCCTACAATTTCATCATCTTCGGTAAGACTCATACCGATTACACCCATGGAAGTACGTCCGGTAGCTCTGACATCCTTTTCATTAAAGCGGATACACATACCGTTCTTGGATACCAGGAAGATATCATCTTCACCACTGGTAGCCTTTACCTCAATCAACTCATCGTCATCACGAAGATTGATTGCTGCAAGTCCGGTTTTCCGTACATGTTCATATTCGGAAGCGTCGGTTTTCTTTACAATACCCTTTTTGGTAACCATGAAAAGTTTCTTGGTATCATTAAACTCACGGAAAGGTATTACCGCAGTTACTTTTTCTCCGGGATTTAACTGGAGTAAGTTTACGATTGCGGTTCCTCTGGCAGTACGTCCTGCCTCCGGAATCTCATACGCCTTCAATCGATATACACGACCAAAGTTTGTAAAGAAATTCAGATAATGATGTGTAGTGGTAATCAAAAGATCCTCGATATAATCATCCTCGATGGTCTGCATACCCTTAATACCCTTACCACCACGATTCTGTGCCTTGAAATTATCAACCGTCATTCGCTTGATATATCCAAGACTGGTCATAGCGATAATCGTATTTTCTCTGGGAATCATATCCTCCATGGAAATATCAGACATATCATACCCAATCTTACTTCTTCTGTCATCGCCATACTTCACTGCAGTGATATTTAATTCTTCACGAATTACTCCGAGGAGAAGCTTTTCATCTGCAAGAATTGCTTTTAATTCTGCAATCTTTGCAACCAATTCCTTGTGCTCATCCTCCAGCTTTTCTCTTTCCAAACCGGTCAAAGCTCTCAAACGCATATCTACGATAGCCTGAGCCTGAACATCGGATAAATCAAAGCGGGCAATTAATTTTTCTTTTGCTTCGGGAGTCGTCTTACTTCCTCGAATAATTGAAATAACTTCATCAATAAAATCAAGCGCCTTCAAAAGACCTTGTAAAATATGGTATCTTTCTTCTGCCTTATTTAAATCATATTTGGTTCTTCTGGTAACAACTTCTTCCTGATGCTTCAGGTAACACTTTAACATCTCAAGAAGACTCATTATCTTAGGCTCATTATTTACAAGGGCCAACATAATGACACCAAAGGTATCCTGTAACTGTGTATGCTTATACAACTGATTCAGGATAACATTTGCATTTGCATCTCTGCGAAGTTCAATTACAACACGAACTCCTTCACGGTTAGACTCATCACGAATATCGGTAATACCGTCAATCTTTTTCAGTTTTACCAACTCGGCAATCTTGATAATCAGGTTCGCCTTATTAACCATATAAGGTAATTCCGTAGCGATAATCTGACTCTTTCCGTTGGGAAGCGTTTCGATATTGGTAACCGCACGAACAATAATCTTACCACGACCGGTACGATAAGCTTCTTCACAGCCCATAGTACCCATAATCAAGCCGCCGGTAGGAAAATCGGGGGCTTTTACAATAGGTAAAATTTCATCAATATCGGTATCACGGTCTTCCAAGACACGGTTATCAATGATTTTATTCACTGCACCCACTATCTCACGAAGGTTATGGGGAGGAATATTGGTGGCCATACCAACTGCAATACCGGTTGTACCGTTTACCAGAAGGTTCGGATAACGGCTGGGAAGAACTACAGGCTCTTTCTCGGTATCATCAAAGTTTGGCACGAAATCTACAGTATCTTTATTTATATCTGCAAGAAGCTCCATGGAAATTTTGGAAAGTCTCGCTTCGGTATATCGCATCGCAGCAGCACCGTCTCCATCCATGGAACCAAAATTTCCATGTCCGTCAACCAAAGGGTAACGGGTGGACCAGTCCTGAGCCATATTTACCAATGCACCATAAATAGAGCTGTCACCGTGAGGGTGATATTTACCCATGGTATCGCCGACAATACGCGCACTCTTACGATGTGGCTTATCGGGACCGTTATTTAACTCTATCATGGAATAAAGAACTCTTCTCTGTACAGGCTTCAAACCATCTCTTACGTCCGGAAGGGCACGAGAAGCAATAACACTCATGGCATAGTCAATATAGAAGGTTTCCATTCTTTCCTTCAAGTCGACTTCATGAATTTTATCTATTTCTTCCTGTTGGGGAGTCTTATCAAAAATATCGTCGTTCATATTTCCTCTTTCTGTCTAGAAGACGTTTCGATAAATAATCTGACTAAATATCAAGATTTTTTACATATCTTGCATTTTCTTCGATGAATTCTCTTCTGGGCTCAACCTTGTCACCCATTAATGTGGTAAAGGTTAAGTCAATGTCGGATTCCAATTCTTCATTGTAGTTCACACGAAGGAGAATTCTTCTCTCAGGATCCATTGTAGTTTCCCAAAGCTGCTCGGCATCCATCTCACCAAGTCCTTTGTAACGCTGAATCTTATTATTCTGATCACGACCTACTTCTTTCAGAATGTTTTCCAACTCTTCATCACTGTAAGCATACCAAACCTTCTTGTTCTTTTCCAACTTATACAAAGGCGGTTTTGCAAGATATACATGACCCTGCTTAATCAGTTCCGGCATAAATCGATAAAGGAAGGTCAAAAGTAATGTACTAATATGTGCGCCATCCACATCGGCATCGGTCATAAGGATAATTTTATTGTAACGAAGCTTTGAAATATCAAAATCTTCGTGAATACCGGTACCAAAAGCGGTAATCATCGCTTTAATCTCGGCATTTGCATAAATCTTATCCAGTCTTGCTTTTTCTACATTTAAGATTTTGCCTCGAAGAGGTAAAATCGCCTGTGTCGCGCGTGAGCGCGCGGTTTTTGCACTACCACCCGCGGAATCTCCCTCAACGATATAGATTTCGCAATTTTTTGGATCCTTATCGGAACAATCCGCAAGCTTTCCGGGAAGAGCCATACCTTCCAGAGCAGTTTTTCTTCTGGTAAGATCTCTTGCCTTTCTTGCTGCTTCTCTCGCGCGTTGCGCGAGAATGGATTTTTCACAAATTGACTTTGCTACTACCGGATTCTGTTCCAGAAAATAAGTAAGCTGTTCACTTACAATATTATCAACAGCTCCTCTTGCCTCACTATTACCAAGCTTTTGTTTTGTCTGGCCTTCAAACTGAGGGTCTTCGATTTTAACACTGATAATTGCTGTCAAACCTTCACGGATATCTTCACCGGATAAATTCGGCTCACTGTCCTTTAATAATTTTGCACTTCTGGCATAATCATTAAAGGTCTTGGTAATTGCATTACGGAAGCCCTGAAGATGGGTACCACCCTCCGGAGTATTAATATTATTTACAAAGCTGAATACACTTTCATTGTAAGAATCGTTATGCTGGAAAGAAACCTCCACATAAACATTATTCTTTTCCCCTTCAAAATAAAGAACATTCTCATAAAGGGGAGTCTTACTTCTGTTTAAGTAGGTAACAAATTCCTTGATACCGCCTTCATAATAAAATTCTTTGACTTTCTGCTTCTTTTCTACCACAACTTCGGTAGCTTCTGTTGCAGAATCTTCTTTTGCTCTTTCCAATAATTCATTGATCTGAGCATTTTCATTATCAATTTCAATATTATGACTTTGTTTTTCTTCTCTGTTATCTCTTAAAATAATGCGAAGCCCCTTGGTAAGGAAAGCCATCTCACGAAGTCTGACTTTTAAAATATCAAAATCATAAATAGTGGTTTCGGTAAAAATTGTATCATCCGGAAGGAAAGTAACTTTTGTACCGGTTTTTTCAATTGGACATGTACCGATTTCTTTCAAAGGATAGCAAACGTGTCCTCTTTCGTAGCGCTGTTTATAAATTTTACCGCCCTGGCAGATTTCAACCTCCAACCAATTGGATAAAGCATTTACAACAGACGCACCTACACCATGCAAACCACCGGATACCTTGTATCCTCCACC
>DCGY01000022.1:0-9481 GCA_002314715.1 Lachnospiraceae bacterium UBA1766
GACCCTTGGCCGCAATGGTTTCCTGAGCAATTATCACTGCGCTACAGGTAACACAATGGGTTCCCTGGGTCAATCCGGAGGTGGTACAGCCAGCCGCTACGGCTGCATCCACTACAATATTATGTCCGTGAGCTTCCACCACCTCTTGTGCAATAAGAATTGCATTACATCTGGAGCAATGGCTTCCTGCTGTCTTTCCGTTTTCGGTACAGGTTGCCGTAATTGCACCATCCGTAACCTCTACATGTCCAAGAGCTGCAATGGTTCTTTGGGCCGTTATCACTTCCTTACATACAGAGCAATGACTTCCCTGGGTCTTACCGGCTGTGGTACAGGTTGCAGCCACTGCAGGATCGGTAACCACCGTATGAACATGCTGTTCCTCTGTGGTCTCCTCAGTGGATTCTTCTGTAGATTCCTCTGTGGATTCTTCTGTAGACTCTTCCGTAGATTCCTCTGTAGATTCTTCCGTAGATTCCTCTGTAGATTCTTCTGTAGACTCCTGTCCGGATTCCTGCTGACTACTCTGCTGACTTTCCTGGGTTTGCTGTGTCTGACTTTCCTGAGTTTGCTGTTCTGTAGATTCCTGACTGCTTTCCCGTGAATTATCCCGGCTCTCACCGGTTGTCGGCTTTGTCAGCAATGTACCGTTGTTAATGAATACTCCATCATCAATATTATTCAACTCACCGCCAATATAAATACCGCCGGTGTTTACAATTCTTCCGTAATTCTTTATTTCACCCTGCTGATCAAAGGCAGTGGTTCCCTTTAAGTTCAAATTTTTCTTGGCAGGTACTGTCAAAATCTCCTTCCCATTGTTTTCCGCAAGGAGCATCAACTTTCCTTGACGACCGGCATCTGCCACCAAAGACTCCACATGATATTCCACACTATCTGCCAGACTTACGGGCATAATTGCGTTCCACAATTCTTCTTCCATGCCAAAATGGAAATTGCCATACACATTTACCGTGGAATACTTGGGATTGTCCAAGGCCGCCTGTACCTGTGCCAGGGTAGGATTATGTAAATCAACTTCTCCCGATTCCACGATTACCGGTTCAAACATTTGGTCAATGGTTTGGTTTTCCTCCGCTCTCCATTCCCCAAGCATCTTCTCCTTTTCGAAGCGACTCTCTTCTTTCTCTTTTAGCTCCTGTTCCCGCTTCTTCTCAGAATCCTGCATAATTTGATTAACATCCAGTTTTCCGCCGTCGTCCAATCGTTTCTGCATATCTTTATCTTTTGCGATTTCCACGGAAACATAACCGGAAACATTCTCCTCGGTAAAGCGTTCCACTACGATATCTACCCGCGCTTCTGTACCGGCTTTTGCTCCATAAACATATGTCGTTGCTTTTTCACCCGCACGCACAATTACCGTCTTGTACTCTCCGGTCACAGGGTCCATTGCGGTAACCGAAACCTCGCCTTCAAGGATCAAAATTTCCGATTCCTCAAAGCTGATTTTGCGTACAATACCCATTGTACCGCGAATACCGGTAACCATGGTGGAAGTACGAATGTTCATGCTCTCATCATCCTCCAAATGCTTCGATACATTGAAGAATAATTCTCCCTCACACAAACGTACGGACAATTCTTTATCCGCTTTTCGAATTTCAACTTCAGAAACCTCGTTCAGTTTAACGGCCTTGGTATCATCCAGTGCAAAATAGGCATAGCTCTTTTCCTTGGTTGCTACCTGATGTCCGTTAAAAAGGTGCATTCCCTCTACAAAAGAGACCTCATTTCCACTCTTATTGTTAATGGTAACCTCACCCTCAACCTTGGATAATTCCACGGTTGTGGCAAAGCTTTCATATCCTTCCTGTGCTGTCGCCTTCCCCGGCTGGTTCTGCGATGCAGGACTCTTTCCGGAAGAGCATGCCGTCAGCATACAGGTTGCCAACACCATCGCTACCGTTAATATCCGGTTTTTTCTTTTCATTTCTGTTCTCCTCTATCTTCCCACGCGGTACTTTCTGCAAATAAGTCCACAATTTCTCCGTCTAACTGACCATCCTTTACCATACTCCGAAGAATTTCCAAAGCCTTGGTTTCCGGCATGCTCTTCTTGTAGGGACGGTCTTTTGCGGTAAGCGCGTCAAAAATATCCAAAATCGTAAGCAGTCTTACCGGGAACGGCAATTCTTCGGCCTGATATTTTCTGGGGTAACCGGTTCCGTTCAGATACTCGTGATGACTGGCTGCCCATTGAATAACATGTCCGTATGACTTACTAAAATGCATCTGCTGCAACAGTTTCTCCGTCATAACCACATGCTCTTCCATAATGTTACGCTCTTTTGCGGTGAGTGTTCCTTTTCGTACAGACAATGCCTCCACTTCCTCCGGTGTCAGCCAGGAAACCGTCTCCCCGCTTCTCTCCACGTAAGTTTTTTCCACCAAATCCTGTACCTTCGCCATCAATTCATCCTGTAAAAAACCGGCGTTGTTTACTTTCGTGATTGTCTCGAAGGCATCGGCCGTCTGTTTCTTTATTTCCTCAAATGCTTCCCGGGAAAGCTCGCCTCGAAGCATTCGAAGCTCCGCGAGCATCTCGATTCTCTCCAGTCGCTGTTTGATAACCTGTTCCTTGCCTGCTAATCTGGAAGGCTTGTCCATCACCTCTAAAGGGGTCACCAGTTTACCAATATCATGCAGCCAAACCGCCATAAGAAATTCTTTTTCTTCTTCCATTGTTAAGGACAACTCTTCATGATTCTCTCGTAACCATCCCAAAAATCGCTGTCCGTATTTTGCCATATTTCGAGTATGATTTGCATTGTATGGACTTCTGGCATCAATTGCGGTAGAAAGTACCTGTACCATAGATTCCAAAAGCTTGGTAATCTCTCGACTGTAATTTAAATTGGTAAGACGAATCGCCGCCTGGGATGCCAGGGACTGAATCACCTGCTCGCAATCCTTTGGAAATGCAACGGTGGTTCCGTTTGGTATTTTCGCATTTAACAGCTGCAGAACACCGATTGCCGCTCCCGTATCATCCAGCATGGGAATAACCAGCATGGATTGGGTTCGATATCCGGTCATACTGTCATATCTTCTGGGTCCGGAAAAGTCAAATCTGGAATCCGTGTACACGTCCTCAATATTAATCAATTGTTTATTCAATGCAGACCAGGCACATACGTTGTTTGGATTCAGTGCTACCGGAGGAAGTGATATTTTTTCTCCGTGACCGCCCTGATCAATTCCCAAAGATAGGGTAACCATGATATGGAAAACCAGCTGATTATCCTCTAAAATATACAAGGTTCCAGCATCACAGTCCGTCATGTCCATTGCCACATCCACGATTTCTCGCATCAAATTATCACTGTCCGCATTTGCCGACAGCGCAATTCCCACATTCAAAAGTCTTTCCAATTCCATTGAATTCATAGGTATCTCTTTTCCCCCTGCTTGCCCAAAACACAATTCGGGAATTCTTCTCGTAACTCTTTTTCCAATAACTCCAACTGTTCATCTGTAGCATACGGGTCAAAATGAACCAAAATAGTTTGCTTGGCCCCACTGGCTTTTCCTACAGCTGCAGCCTGTCGCATGCTGCTGTGTCCCCAGCCTTTCTTGGTTTCCAATTCCCCATCTGTCAACTGTCCGTCGCAAATAAAAAGGTCACAATCCTTGGAAAATGCAATCAAATCTGTTGCCGCATCCTCCGTCAACTCGCAATCCACAGCATAAACCAGACTTTTTTCGCCGTCACTCAATCGAAAATGGGTTACCCCACCGGGATGATTTCCCGCCAGGATGTCCACCTTTACATTCCCGATAAAAAAGGCTCCCTCGATTTTATGATACTGCACCTTTGCCGGAAGCTGTTCCAAATTGATTGGCCAAAAAGGAAGACCAATCAGTCGGTTCAAAATTCTTCTGGCATCCAGCCCATCCTGGTCCTTCATATATATGTGAACTTTCTTACCGGCATCCGCCAGTAAATCCCACTTGCATAACCCTAATACATGATCCAAATGGGGGTGGCCGATCAATACATGATTTTCCTCCGCCGTATCAGCGTACATAATACCGGTACCGGCATCCAAAAAAAGAACCTTATCCCCTATTTGTACCCGAACACAAACCGTGTCTCCTCCATATCGTTGCATTTCCGGAAGGGTAACCACCATAGAACCTCTGACGCCCAGAATTTCTATGCTCCACTTTTCTGTATTTTGCATTGCATATCCCCCATGTGTTATTGAAACATAGCCCTAGTACTCCAATGATACATGTAAGCCTAATAACCTAATTTGTATTATACTTTTTCATCGCGCAATATGTCAATATTCTTGCGTATTTCCTGCCTTTTTTATCAATTTATTCCCCGGAGAACACCTTATTTAGAATATCTGCCAGAGGACCACAGGCATTCATGGCCTCCTCCAACGTATTATTCTGTGCTCCAAGCTCTATCAACATGGATTTTGGGCACAAATGCATATTGTAACGATACTGTTTCAAATAGATTCTTCTGGTTATTCCGGGATAATAGGAATTGGCTTTTACCTGAAGTTGAAAAGAAAGTGCCAGGTTTTCTTTCAAATAAGGATTATCCAGCGAAGTAATCTTACCGGTCTTCTTCGACCAGCAAAGTCCGTTAAAGAACATAAATTTTGCCGTGGGCTTTCCATCGATTTCCGTAACCTGTCGAACGCCCTTGGGCATTTCATCCCGATGTAAATCGATTACTGCCTGAATACTTGGATATTCCTCCAATACCTCCCGAATTCGTGGCAGGGCATTGCTATAGGCATCATCACGGCTCTTTTTATCAAATTCATCCTGAAGATGTAATACCTGATATCCGTATTCCTCTGTCAAAATACGTTCCAGTTCATCTCCCACACCAACAATTCGCGTCTCCGGCCGTTCCTTGTCAGAATCCGTAAAACCCTCCTGGGAATGGGTATGATACAGCAGAATCTGGGGCCCGTCTGTATTTTTGTCAATCTCCATGGATTCCCCCATTAACGTTTCCACGTTCAAAAGCTCCTTTCCTGCAGAAGTATTGGCATCAATGGTATAAAATTCCCGTACCAAATCTTCGTAAAGAGAATACTCTTCCAAGGCAATTCGGGTAACCGGATCTGCTCTACCCAGACTTTTTTGCTCATCCACTATCACTTCCACTGCTTCTTCCCGGGAGATTTTCTCTTGTCCGGAGGCCTCCTCCAATCCCTGCTTTACCTGTTCCAAACTCTGTTCCATACGCGCCATACGGTTTTCACGATAAAAGGACTCCCATACCGGGTCCGTATTCTCCAAATTATCTGTTTTTTCGACGTTCTCAATTATCTTTGCTGTATTTGAACCATTATCCGTCTCTACAGAAGTCAAAAGTGCCTTCTCTCCCTCCCTGTTCCAAATACCGTCCAGGAAACAGTAGGTCATGTCGCTTTGCATATTTACACCCGGAAGATACATGTCACATATCTCCCGTTCCATCTGTCCCACCACTATCTGAAACAATTTCCCCCTTTGAAACCATATCATGAAAACAAACACCGGCAAGAACGCTACCGCAAAGAACAAATATCTTTTTTGACTCCGATTCAGCCATATATGTTTTCGAAGGAATCGTTGCACCCAAATCCAAAAGCTCCCCATACCTGCCTCCACTGTTGTGTCACAATCCATACAGTATATGTTTTTCCGAAAATCCCTATTCCTAACGAATTTTCAGGAATTCTTTCGTTGCTTTTCTTCGTGTTTTTTGTTATATTTAGAAACGGTGTAAAAAATGCTTTTGTTTTTCAAAAAACTTATAAAAATAAGTAAATTATCTATTGACAAAATCGAATTTATTCTCTACACTACAATAGTATGTTTACATCGGCCCCCCGTGTCTGGTTGATGTATACAGATAGAAAAAAATTAGATCATTGTATACAAAATGGAGGTGTACGACTTTGGCTAACATTAAATCCGCAAAGAAGAGAATCTTAGTTGCTCAGACTAGAGCTGATAGAAACAAAGCACTTAGATCCGGTGTTAAGACCGCTACCAAGAAGGTTTTCGCTGCTATCGAATCTGGTGATAAGGCTGCTGCTCAGCAGGAACTCATCGCTGCTACCAAGACTATTGAAATGGCTGGAAGCAAGGGTGTTTATCACAAGAACAACGTAGCTAGAAAAGTTTCTCGTCTTAACAAAGCTGTAAATAAGATGGCTTAATTGATATACGTATAAAACGACCCTGTTCGTACCGTCATACGAACAGGGTATTTTTATGCCCAAAAAGGACTCGCAAGCAATGCTCACGAGTCCTTTCTATTCTTTCACTGTCTTCTTTTAATGTCTTCTTCCACCGCCGCCGTGACTGTGTCCGCCACTGCTGGTATGTCTTCCGTAGCTACCGCCTCCATGACTTCCACCGGAGGAGGAACTGGTCTCAATGCGAACAAATGACACATCCTTTCGGATGAAATCGTCTCTGCTCTCTAAAATCTGGGGAGTTCTTTCCTTCACATATGTGGTAGGAACAACGGTAACTTCTGCCTTCTTTTGCTTCATATTGATTGTCGCATAGAAAAAAGCAATTACCAAAGGTAAAATCACTACCACCGCCCAGGGAATCGAAAATGGCTGCAAATCCTGCTTTCCATAGTAAGCCAATTTCTCCACTGCGGCTTTATAGCCCAGGTATGGATTATAGAAAATTTCCCGGTCCACAGCATCCAGGACCTCACCTTCCTCATAGGAACCGATTACATCAATCATACGTCCGCTGGTACTGAGCCACTCTCCCTTATGACTGATTCCATCATCATCCACATACCAGTTATATAAAAACAACGCACCGTCTCCGTAAGGCTTGTTATATCCAAACGCCCCATTATCATAAAAATCATCTGCGGTGTTCACCATTGCCCTGGTCCAATCATAATCACTGACACCCATATACTGGTTCGTGGTTAAAATTACAATATCAATCTGGGCTTCCTGCTCCATCTTCGCGATGTACGCTTCCAATTCCTCTACTTCGTCAGCGGATAAGCTTCCTGCATAATCATAAACCCTCTGACTGGGTGCCTGACTGTTACTACGTGTAACCTCTCCGGTCTTTTGTGCTGTTACTGCACGAAATCCGTAAATCACCACCAGGATTCCAATTACAATGAACAACCAGGAAAAATCTTTAAAATACTGCTTTCTGGCAGCTTTCATAATATCATTCATTCTGCCACCTCCCTAGACCAAAAAGATGCCGTTAAGCAGAGCCAACGCAATGGTTAAAAAAGCCCACAGGGAAGCCGCATACAACACTACCTTTTTCTTGGATAAAGGACACTCTCCCACAATCTTACCGGTCTGTCCGTTTACATAAAAAGGATAGGCTTTATTCTGATAGGTATAATCATATTTCCATACAGGCAACATACCATATTTGCTCTGATCGTTGCTTGTGTTGATATCATAAATATTGGTATGTACACTGGCATATCCCGAATGACTGGAAGAAACCAGATTTTTGGCGGAAGAAATCATTTTCTGCTTGGCACGTACCTCCAAATCAGCAGCAGGCATATTATATTTTTCTGCCTTGAATCCGGACAAATACTCCGGATGAAATTTCTCCAAATCCTCGTACTGATAGGGCTCCATCAAATCCATAATATCATCCGGCATCGGAATCGAAGCATCTGCCGGAATGGCACGATAGGGAATATTCATTCTGCGAACCACATGGTAAATGGACACTTCCGTATATCGTTTATCACCGGTGGTCCAGGAACGGGTTTTCTTGCCTTCTCCCTCGAAATGAACGTTTGCATCATAATCATAGAACCAATAAGGCACATATTCTCCCACCATTCCGTTTAGACGAACTTCCGAAAGAAAATCGATGGGCGCAAACTTAAATTTTTTGAAGCGATCACGAATCATGGATTTGCATTGTTCCTTGCCGATTTTAAAAGGAATAATCATAGCCGGCTCATACTGCCCTTCCACTCTCTGATTCAAAATAATATAATTTCCACAATAAGGACACTGTGTGGCCGCCGTATGCTCCAAAACCGGAACTTCACCGGAACAGCTGGGACAAAGGGTCATTACGTCCTTACCGGCATCACTTCTTGTCTCACTGTCTAAACTGTCACAATACGGACATATCATTTTCTTTTTTTCAGGGCTGTAAATCACATTGCCTTCACAGTTTTTACACTTAAAGATCATATTCTTTCCCCCTTATTCTATTTCCCCAACTAATCATATTCTATTTTCGGTACAATGTAAAGAAACAATCCATCTTCAAGGCACAAAAATACCCCAATTCAAAAGCCTGCCATACAAAGGGAAAATCAATAATTTTTCTCCATGACTTCTTCTGAATTGGGGTATATTATTTCAGTTAGCGCTTCTTATGCGTTTACAACAGAGCCAAACTCTGCTTTGAGGGAAGCACCGCCGATCAAACCACCGTCGATATCTTCTTTTGCAAGCAATTCCTTTGCATTTCCTGCATTCATAGATCCGCCGTACTGAATACGTACTGCAGCTGCAGTTGCATCATCATACATCTCAGCGATGCAGTCACGAATGCCCTTGCAAACTTCCTGTGCCTGATCGGAAGTAGCGGTCTTACCGGTTCCGATAGCCCAGATAGGCTCATAAGCGATTACAATGGTCTTTACCTGATCTGCGGTTACACCAACAAGATCAGACTTAATCTGGAAGCGAATCCAATCCATGGTAACGCCCATTTCTCTCTGCTCAAGAGACTCACCACAGCAAAGAATAGGAGTAATGCCGGCTTCAAGAGCCTTCTTAACCTTCTTGTTCAAGAAAGCATCATCCTCTTTGAAGTACTCACGTCTCTCAGAGTGGCCAATGATAACGTACTCAACACCTGCATCCTTAAGCATGGGAGCAGAAATTTCTCCGGTGTAAGCACCCTTATCCTCAATGTAGAAGTTCTCTGCACCAACATGTACATTGGTACCCTTAACTGCTTCTACTACGGGAACGATATCAATTGCAGGAACACAGTATACTACGTCTACTGCATCATTTACTACCAAATCCTTCAGTTCAGCGCAAAGTGCTACTGCCTGGCTGGGAGTCATATTCATTTTCCAGTTTCCTGCGATAATTCTTCTTCTTGCCATTTAACAATCCTCACATTCTCTTATAAAACCCGGACGCTTCACAGGATTTGCAAAACGCCCGGGACTTATGAAATCTTTTTATGATCTCAAACAGCTCCTTATCGTTGCTGTTTTCCTGAAATCTTAGTTGTTGTCTGCTGCATCTACACCGGGAAGAACCTTACCCTCAAGGTATTCAAGGGAAGCTCCACCACCGGTAGAGATATGGCTCATCTTGTCACCGAAGCCAAGCTGGTTAACTGCTGCTGCAGAATCACCACCACCGATAATGGTAGTTGCATCGGTATCAGCAAGAGCCTTCGCTACAGCGATTGTACCTGCTGCAAGAGTAGGATTCTCAAA
>DCGY01000022.1:9581-9704 GCA_002314715.1 Lachnospiraceae bacterium UBA1766
GTCCGATATCGCAACCCTCTCTGTCAGCAGGCATATTGGTTACATCATAAACCTCTACTTCTACAGGAGCATCGATCGGGTTAGGGAAATCAGTGATGGTTACAGAGTCAACAGGAAGAACAA
>DCGY01000032.1 GCA_002314715.1 Lachnospiraceae bacterium UBA1766
CAGTTGCAAATTTTGCAACAGTTCAGGGCTTGTCAAGTAAAGGAACAAGAAAAAAATCAAATAGTTAGGGATATTTCGTAGGTATGCGTCAGAATCTATACGAGGGGAAAATTGCTATGAAAAAGTGGGGAATCGCAGCAGGTGTAGGCTTGCTTCTTTGCGGAGCATTGATTTTCATGAATCTGTTCTTTCGAGAGGGCGACCTTGACAAGGCAGAGGTGAACCGGTCCAGAGTCACCTTTCAATACCGGAAAGCAAAGCTGGAGGACAGCAGTCTGGTAGAATTAATCAAATGCGTTTATGATGCGGAAGGTCTTCATGTGTATCTGAAAAATCCTCAGGTAACCGAGAAGGCAGCGATTACCTGCTATGATAAAGAGTATTATAAGATGGATAACGATTGGAAGTTCACTTTTGCTGAGGATCATTTCACAATTTCCGGCGGTGATACTTATCAGATTAGAGGGTTGGCAATTGGTTACATTCAATTGCGCGAACTGGCTTCGAAGCAGTATACACTTTTGGAGTATACCTATGCGTATGATATCGGACCTATGTTGGTGTATGGAGATCCCTATGCTTTCTATACCGAACGAGAATTGGAAGAACAAAAGCAAGAGGAGATGGAGTATTTTACAAAACTGTCTACACCCGGTGTGTTTGAGGAATTAGAAGGTGTATGGGTTAGCGAGGAAAATCCGGAGATGATGCTTAGCTTTGGGTATGACGAAGAGAAGGGAAAGCATTTCATCCACTATACCAGGAAAATAAAGGGGGCTTCTGAGGCGACCCTTTTCGAAGATAATTTGCTCTTTATATCCGAACAAAAATCCGGAATGCATGGCAATGTTTTGTATGTAGCCTATGGTAGACGAAACCACGGCAAACAAGCTTTTGTGGTATTTTCGGAGGATAGGAAATCCATCACGTTCAATAAGAATCCCGGTTTGACTTATGTGAGAGCAAATCCGAAACAATAAGACAGACCGAATCGCATCATGCAAGGCGCCATTTCCGGTCGAAGAAGCGGTTTGCGTGCTTCCTTGCCTGTCAGAGAGAGTTTTTCTGTGGAATGAACAGGGATGAAATGAGAAATCAATTGACTTCAGCGCTTTAGCGTGCTACACTAATAATACAAATCTCATATAGGAAAACTTTTGATTAAGAGAAGTAGGCATTTCTCGATGCGCACAGAGAGTCGTGGAGGGTGGAAGCACGATAGTTAGAGGATGATCGAATGGACTTATGAAGGTGGTAGGAACAGGCGCAGTATACTTAGTAATGACCAACGGAGGCTCCCCGTTACAGGAGAATGCGTATTGACAGATATGCAGTAAGAGATTGTACACTTGTGTACGAACAAAGGTGGCACCGCGATAATTCGCCCTTATAATCGAAAGATTATAGGGGCTTTTTTTATGCAAAAAACTATATTTTATTGGAATCGAGGTATTCCGAAAGGAGAAAAAGATGTATAAAGACATTTTGGGCAAGCTTACCAGAAAAGAAAATTTAACAGAGGCAGATGTATACGAGATCATTAATGACATCAACGAAGACAAACTTTCAGAGGGCCAAATCTGTGGATTTCTTGTAGCACTTCTGATGAAGGGAACTACTTTAGAAGAGACCGCATATATTGCAAATGCTATGAGAAGCGTATGTGTACCTCTTAAGCCCCAGGTTGCTTCCGAGATGATGGATACCTGCGGAACCGGTGGCGGACTTAGTACCTACAACATTTCTACGGCTACTGCAATTATTGCTGCAGCTGCAGGCATTCCGATTGCAAAGCACGGAAGCCGCTCCATCTCCAGCCTTTCAGGAAGCGCTGATGTATTGGAGGCGCTCGGCGTAAATATTAACATTACACCCGCACAGGCAGAGGAACTGATTGAGAAAATCAATATTGCATTTATCTATGCTCCGCTGTTCCATCCTGTAATGTGTAAGGTGCTTCCTCCCGAAGCAGCTCTTGGTATCAAGACGATTTTCTATACCATTATCGGTCCCCTTATCAATCCGGCATTTGCTCCCCGTCATCTGCTCGGTGTATACAAGCCTGAGCTTCTTGATCAGGTTCCTCAGGTTGCGAAGATGGTTGGTTATACGAAAGCGATGTTTGTTCACGGCACGGATGGATTGGATGAAATTTCACTTCTCGGCGAAACACAGATTGTTGAACTGAAGGATGGCGAGTTTAAACGTTACACCATTACTCCGGAACAATTCGGTTTGCAGAGATGTACTCTTGAGGATATCAAGACCGGTACACCTGATGTGAATGCAGCAACTATCCGCGGCATTTTCGAGGGAAAGATTGACGGACCCAGAAAGGATGCAGTTATTCTGAATGCAGCCGGAGCCCTGGTTGTAGGTGACAAGGCAGTTGATTTTGCAGATGGTATCACGAAGGTTCGTGAGATTATCGACAGCGGCGCTGCTTTGAAGAAGTTAAATGAGTTGGTTGAGCTTTCCAATTCTTTCAAATAAGAGTTGATACTGGAGAATAATTATGCGATTTTTGGATGCCCTTAAGGCTGCAAAAAATGACAAAAGGAATATCGTTATTCCGGATATTAAATGTTACTCTCCCAAAGAAGGCGATTTGATGCGCGGAAGAAATCCTGTCGACTATGCGGTAAAATTGCAGGCGGCGGGAGCGCCCGTGCTTAGTGTTGTTACCGAAGAGAGGGAATTCCATGGGTCGCTGCAGATGCTGCGACGGATAGCTGCGACAGTTCAGGTTCCCATTCTTCGAAAGGATTTTATTCACACCCGCCGGGAACTCATTGAGACGAAGGAAGCCGGAGCATCGGCAATCTTACTGATGTGCTCCTGTCTGGAAAGGGAGGAGCTGATTTCCCTTTATGAACAGGCAATTGAGATTGGATTAGATCCCTTTGTGGAGACGCATGTAAAAGAAGATTTTGAACTGGTAAATCTTTTGGGCGCAAAACTGGTGGGAATCAACAATCGTGATATCCTGGTTTTGGAACGGGATGACGGGGATGTAAACAACACAGTATCTTTGGCTGAATATGCTCCGAGAGACGCGTTTCTTGTGACGGAGAGTTCCATCAAAAACCCGGATCAGGTTCGTGCCGCCATTGCTGCCGGTGCAGATGCTGCCCTGGTTGGTACCGCAATATTGAATGCGGAATATACCGAAGCGTTTTATAAAATGATGTGCCGAAAAGTAAGTCTCAAAATCTGTGGACTTATGAATAAAGAGGATATTGAGAAGTGTGTTCGTCTGGGAGTAGACAGAATCGGGTTGGTGGTAGAGTATCCGCTTCAGGTCCCCTGGAATTTGTGCGCCGAAACTGCAGCAGAGCTTCGAAAATCAATTCCGGCGGGCTATCAGGCGTGCATGGTTACCGGTGGAAGCACAGAGGAGATCATGCTTCGCTGTGACAGGGTGAAGCCCGATGTGTTACAGCTTCATTATAAGGAGACGATTTCGCAGACGGAAAAGCTGGTGTCCCTTTGCAAGGGACAGGGAATTGAGGTCATCAAGACAGTTCCTATGACCAAAGAGGCCTGCGAAGAACAGTTTGGCACATGCGAAATGGAAGATGTTTTGACAATGATTAATCAGTCATCTCTGGGGGAGATATTGGTGGATCCAAGGCATGGGAAAGATATCGCCTCCAAGTGTCTGAAATTGGATGTGGAGCTTGCCAAACGCATTATCGCCCTTTCCGGGAAAAAGGTGATTATAGCAGGAGGATTGCGTGCGGAGAATTTGGCCGAAGCAATTGCTGCGACCGGCTGTGTTGCTGTAGATATTATGAATGGGTCTGAGGATGCCCCCGGACAGAAGAACGAAACCTATATCAAAGAAATGATTGAAGTACTGGAGTTGTGATGAAAACATTGGAATGCATAACCTACTCAGATGAAGTCTCAAAGGCCTTGGCGGAAGGAAAACCGGTGGTGGCAATAGAGTCGGCAGGCACCTTTGAAGCATTTCCTTATCCACAAAATCTGGAAGTGGCGAACCGGGTAATGGATAGTGTTAGGAGAGCCGGTGCTGTTCCTGCCTATATCGCCGTAATCGGTGGCTCGGTCAAGGTTGGAATGGAGCAGAATGAGGCGGAATACATAGCGAATCCGAAGAAACCGCTAATCAAGGCATCCAGAAGGGATATCCCCATTCTGATTGCAAAAAAAATGGACGCCCTTACCTCTGTGGCCGCTGCAATGTTGGTTGCTGATATGGCAGGAATCAAAGTGGTTACAGGCGGCGGTATCGGAGGCGTACACAGAGGTGCGCCCACTACCTTTGATATTTCTGCGGACTTGCTGGAATTCGGAAAAAGCAACGTGATTGTTGTCTGCTCAGGAGCAAAGTCTATTCTGGATCTAAAGCTTACCATGGAATATCTGGAGACGCAGTCGGTCAGTATCGTCGGATATCGGACAAAAGAACTGCCGGCATATATGGCAATTCACAGTGGTTGCAAACTGGACTACAGCGTGGAAACCCCGGAAGAAGCAGCAACCTGTTTTTTGGCCAAAAAGAAGCTGGGACTACCCGGAGGCTTGCTGGTGACAAATCCAATCGATGTGAACTTTGCGGTCGACTCCGATCAGATGAATGCAGCGATAGACAAGGCTGTGAAAATGGCGGAAGAAAACGGCATCGAAGGCAAGATTATTACAAAATATATTATGGACATAGTGAAGCAGGAAATGGGCGAGGATTCTACCGAGGCAAGCATCCATATGAATGTGGACAATGCTTCGTTGGCAGCAAAGATTGCGTGTGCAATATAAAAGAAACTCAAAAAATCAGGGACTGATGTACGATAAAAATGGTATACATTAGTCCTTTTTTGTGGGAAAATAAACTTATCAGAAAAGATAAATATTATTTTTATGTAAAAACGGATATTTCTGCATTATGAATATACCCAAGGTGTGTTATATTATTTATGAGGAACAGAGATTGAAGAAAGGGATTTGGTAAGGCCAATCGACGAGGGGAAAAAGATGCGCAGGAATTATCCTGAATTTACAGGATACACCAAGCGGTGAAAAAGCCCGGGTATATCGCAAGGCGCTTCAGACAGACTCAAAAGAAAAAGACATAAACACCTATTTTACGATGTAAAAGAACCTTTGCATATAGAAAAAAGCCCATGTAAAAGTCTAATTGCTTGTGAAATGTAGGAACTTTGGTAAGATGAACACGTAAGGAGGAACAAAAAATGAAGTTAGGACAAGCAATCGTGGAAATTCGTAAAAAAAATGAATTGACACAGGAAGAATTCGCAAAAGAATTCTGTGTAACAAGACAAACCGTATCAAATTGGGAAAATGGAAAGAGTTATCCGGATTTGGTAACCCTGATTAAAATCAGTGATACCTACGGATTTTCTCTGGACTATATGCTGAAGGAGGACAAAGACATGACAGAAGCAATGAACAAAAGTATTCAATTAGGAAGAGAAGCAAAAGAAAGACAAAAGAAAAATTTGTATTTTGGTTTGGTAGGTTGTATAGCATGCCTGTTGATGTCAGGCGTGACATTTATGGATGGTGGTAGCACATTGGTGATTGTTGCCTGGGGATTTTGTGCCTTGTTGAATGTACCATCCGTTTTGGAAGGTTTGAAAGCATACCGACAGACAGAATTAAATATTAAGCCAATGGAACAAGCAGACGTGGATATGGTAAAACAATTGTTACAGCGTGATATGCGTCCTGCAGCAATTAAAGTAGTAAGAAAAAAGACCGGCCTGGGATTGGTTGAAGCGACAGCATTGGTTGACGAGATAAAGAATAGCTAATGCAGATAGAAATGTAATTTTGCAATTTTGTTGGTAAAAAAGTAACAAAACAGGTGGAAAAATTTTCGAAATCAGTTTACAATAGACTGGATATAGGCGTTTATGGCCTAAAGATCGGAAACGGAGAACAAAATTATGGCAAAATGGAATAATCTTGATACGTTAGCATCCTACAAGGCATTACAGGCTTGTAAGGGCAGTGTGGCATTACAGAGCGTGATGGCCGGAGAGAACGGCGCAAAGCGTGTAAAAGAATATAGCGTTCCTATGGCAGCAGGTATGACCTACAACTATGCGGCAAAGGAAGTTGATGAAGTAGTTTTGAACAAGCTTGCCGAGCTTGCAAAGGAAGCAGAATTGGTTGAGAAGTTCGCTGAACTTTACAACGGCGAAGTAATCAATACCGGTGAGAAGCGTCTGGTGCTTCATCAGATGACCCGTGGTCAGTTGGGCCAGCCGGTAACCGCTGACGGTGTAGATAAGAGAACCTTCTATGTAGAGCAGCAGAACAGAATCGCAGAATTTGCAGCAAAGGTTCACAGCGGTGAAATCTGCAATGCGGCAGGTGAGAAGTTTACCACAGTAGTTCAGATCGGTATCGGCGGAAGTGACCTTGGTCCCCGTGCAATGTATCTCGCGCTGGAGAACTGGGCAAAGAAAAACGGCACCTTCAAGATGGATGCCAAGTTTATCAGCAACGTAGATCCGGATGACGCGGCAGCAGTTTTGGCAGGAACCGATGTGGCACACGCTATTTTCGTACTGGTATCAAAATCCGGTACAACTCTTGAAACCCTTACCAACGAGTCCTTCGTAAAGGATGCATTGGCAAAGGCAGGCTTGGATGCTTCCAAGCATATGATTGCAGTAACCAGCGAAACCTCTCCTCTTGCAAAGAGTGATGATTACCTTGCTGCATTCTTTATGGATGATTATATCGGAGGACGTTTCTCCTCTACCTCTGCAGTAGGCGGAGCAGTTCTTTCCCTTGCTTTTGGAGCAGATGTATTTGCAAGATTCTTAAACGGTGCGGCAGCAGAAGATGAAACCGCAAAGAATGCAGATATCCGCAAGAACCCTGCAATGTTGGATGCACTGATTGGTGTTTACGAGCGTAACGTACTTGGTTATCCCGCAACTACCGTGCTTCCTTACTCTCAGGCACTTTCCCGTTTCCCTGCACATCTTCAGCAGTTGGATATGGAGTCAAACGGTAAGTCCGTAAACCGTTTCGGTGATCCTGTAGAATATCCTACCGGACCGGTTATCTTCGGCGAGCCCGGAACCAATGGTCAGCACTCCTTCTACCAGTTATTGCATCAGGGAACCGATATTGTTCCTTTGCAGTTTATCGGCTTCAAGAACAGTCAGATTGGCACAGACGTAGATATTCAGGGCAGTACCAGCCAGCAGAAACTTTGCGCAAACGTAGCAGCACAGATTGTTGCATTTGCTTGCGGTAAGGAAGATGCGAACAGCAATAAGAGCTTCAAGGGTGGTCGTCCTTCCAGCATTATTATCGGAGAAAAACTGGATCCCGAAACACTTGGTGCACTTCTTGCACACTTTGAAAACAAGATCATGTTCCAGGGCTTCTTATGGAATATCAACAGCTTCGACCAGGAAGGTGTACAGCTTGGTAAGGTACTTGCAAAGAAAGTACTTGCGCATGAGACCGATGGTGCATTAAAGGTTTACAGTGATTTGTTCAATATCTAAGAAAAATCTTTATATTCGTCAAAAAAGATAAGGAAATCCCCTTGCATTATCTATGAAAACATGGATATTGCAGGGGATTTTTTCGTTGAAAACATTTGAAGAAAATGATAAAATAGAAGCGTCTAGAATTCATTTTTACCGGTGATTTGAAAAAATCGGCGAAGCGGAATCCGAAATGATTGTGATGGGGGAGATTTTGCCATACAGGATATCATCGGGAGAAAGAGGTGCAAAGAATGTCTTTGAAAAAATTAAGTCTCAATGTAAACGAAAAAACCAGCGTGTATTTCCGCCGAATTACATTTTTGTTGTGTGCGCTGTTTGGTTTGACAATCGTTCTGATTATGATTTCCAATAAGACGAGCAAGAATGTGGATCAGGTAGAATTGTACCGGGCCCAGATTGATACGGAAATGGATGAAAAGCTTTCTTTCATCGATACAGTGGCTACTGCCGTTTCGTCCGGTGCAGTTACAGGGGATTTACATGCCTATGTAGACTCCATGGTTGCCCTGTATGATGATGTTTCAGCAGTATATGTGTGCGTAAAAGAATCCGGTGTTATTTATTCGGATGGAGTTATGACATACATGTCAGGTGGATGGGTACCTAATGCGGATTTCGTGGTTTCCGACAGAGCCTGGTATAAAGGGGCGGCTGCTATGGACGGTGTTTTTGTATCGGAACCCTATGTAGATGAGCAGTCCGGTAATATTTGTATCACCTTATCCAAGAAGATTACCAGAAACGGCTCCGTAATCGGTGTTGCCGGTCTGGATATGTATATGGATGATTTGGTAAGTCTGATTGAGGATTCCTATAAGGGAAGCAATTATATTTTCCTGGTGAGCAGCGAAGGTACCATTTTGACCCATCCCGATGAGGCGATTGCCCTTACTGCTTCCTCAGCTTATACGGTTGAAGAGGCATACAACGGAAAATATGCTTCTGTTTGTGAGAAGGATTTAAAATCCGGCATGATTATGGATTACAAGGGAGGCCCCAAGCTTGCCATCAGTTCCACCTCTGAATATACCGGATGGAAGGTTGTGGCAGTGGTTGGCTTGTCCAGCGTGTTCATTACCATTCTTGTATGTGTGGCTTATGCATTGGGCATTGCCGCAATCATCAGTTTGTTGGTGAAGAGATATATTAATAAGCATATCGCACCTTTGTTTGCACCGCTGGAGCAGCTTTCCGATAATGTGGGCAAGATTGCAAAGGGTGAACTGGGATACGTATTTGAGGTAGATAAGCAGTCTGAGGAAGTAAATGCATTATCCAATGCATTAAATGAAACCATTGCTTCCCTGCAGAAATATATTTCCCAGATTATCAATACCGTGACCATGATTTCCAATAAGAACTTGAATATCGAGGTAGATAGTGAGTTCACCGGAGATTATCAGTCGATCAAGAATGCATTAACCGATATTGTTGATGTATTAAACGAGTGCTTTGAGAACATCAATGAACAGGCACAGACCGTAAACGAATATTCCAAGAATCTTGCGGATACCAGTGAGTATGTAGCACAGACTGCTACCTCCCAGAGTAGTGCGGTTATCAATGCTTCCAATGAGATGAAGCTTTTGACCGAGAATATGGAGAAGATTGCAGAAGAGGCTGCCAACATTAAGGGAAATACCGATAACACCAACACCATGCTTGGTACCGGTAATGAAGAGATGGGTCGTCTGGTAAGTGCGATGGATGAAATCGTGAAGTGCTATGAAGAAATCGAGCAGTTTGTAACCGAAATCAATAATATTGCCAGCCAGACCAATTTACTTTCCTTAAATGCTTCCATTGAAGCAGCCCGTGCAGGTGAGGCAGGTAAGGGCTTTGCAGTAGTAGCACAGGAAATCGGTGCCCTTTCTCAGAACAGTGCCGAGTCCAGCCAGAAGATTACCGACATCATCGGACGTTCCATGGTATCGGTAAAGAGAGGCCGCGATTTGGTGCATAAGACCCATGAGGTTATTCGCGAGAGCGTTTCTTATTCTGCACAGAATACACAGAAGGTGGATGACATCGTTGCGTTCGTAAGTGCCCAGAAGGTATCTGCGGATCAGATTTCCAAAAATCTCTTGCAGATTTCCGAAATGTCTGAGAGCAATGCGGCAAGTGCACAGGAGAATTCCGCTATTTCTACCAGCCTGGGAGAATGTGCTGAAAATCTGATGAACCTGATTGATGAGTTTGAATTAAAGAAAAAATAAGACAGTGGATGATTCAAGGTGCGGCTCAAATAAAGAGCCGCACTTTTTTGTTGCGAGGAAGGAAAACTGGTGACGACGAAGGAAAATAAACGAGATATTAGAACTAATTATATGAAACATAAAAAATATTGATTTTACTTATAGAAAAATATGGTATATAATCCTATTGTAAAAGTAATGGTAGGATAGTCCTACCGTTTCATTGGGAGGAAATAAAAACATGTCAAAAGTGGATGTTGTAATCGGATGTTTCTATGGAGACGAAGGTAAGGGCAAGGTAATTGATTACCTGGCAGGAGAGGCAGACGTAGCAGTACGTGCTACCGGTGGTGATAACGCAGGACACACCATCAAGGCCAATGGCGTAAAGTATGCGATGCACTTAATTCCCTCCGGTCTTCTTTCCGGACATACTACCGGTGTAATCGGAAACGGTGTAGTGCTTTATCCGGAAGTCCTGATTACCGAGATGAACAATTTAAAAGACCACGGTTATGATATTGAAAAATATTTAAAGATTAGCGAAAAGGCACATGTCATTTTCCCTTATCATCGTATGCTGGACCTTGCTTTGGAGAAGGTTCGTAAGGCAAAGAAAATCGGTACTACCGGTAAAGGTATCGGACCTTCTTACTGTGATAAGTTTGAGAGAAGCGGTCTTCGAATGGAAGACTTGTACGCACCGGATTTCAAGGAGCGTCTTGCAGAGTTGACCGAGATTCGTTTGGGACTTTTGAAGTTCTACGATCCTGAGACAGATTACGACACCATGCTCAACTTTGATGAGATGTATGAGACCTATAAGGGTTATGCAGAGATTTTGAAGCCTTATGTATGTGATACCATTACTCTTTTGCACAAGGCATTGGAGGCAGGCAAGAAGGTAGTTGTAGAAGGCGCGCAGGCGACTCTTTTGGATATTGATTTTGGTTCCTATCCTTATGTAACTTCCTCCAACCCTACCATCGGCGGTATTTTGACCGGAACCGGTCTTAGCGCTACCGATATCGGAAATGTTTACGGCGTTATCAAGGCATACTCCAGCCGTGTAGGAGAAGGCCCTTATGTAACCGAACTGAAGGATGCAACCGGTGATCGTATCCGCGAACTGGGTCATGAGTATGGCACCACTACCGGAAGACCTCGTCGTTGTGGATGGTTGGATTTGGTAACCTTAAAATATGCAAAGCGTGTAAACGGACTTACCGCTCTTTCCGTGAATCATCTGGACACCATTGGTGCGTTTGATACCATCAAGGTTTGCGTAGCATATGATGTAAACGGTGTAGAGGTAGAAGACTTTACCACCAATCTGGATATCCTGAACAATGCAAAGCCTATCTACAAGGAGTTAAAGGGCGGATGGTCAAACATCGCTGACTGCAAGACCTTTGAGGAGCTTCCCAAGGATGCGCAGGACTACATCAAATTTATCGAAGACTACATTGGAATTCCTGCAAAGTTCATCGGAACCGGCGCAGAGAGAGAAGCAATGATTGTAAGATAATAAAATAATAACATTGGCAACGGAGCCCATATCGAAAGATATGGGCTTTTTGATTGGAGGAACAGACATGATAACCAGCAGAGATATCATGAACTTGAAATTGGATGGCGTAGAACTTTTAGCCGGAGAAGAGGGGTTGGATCGTATTGTTTCCTGGACTTATTTGTGTCAGACCAGACCATATATTGATCACATGAACCGTGGAAACTTTACTTTAGTGGTGATAGACTATGTGCGTTTTGACCTGGAGCAGGCTTTTGAAACGATGATAGAATTGGAGGAACTGGGCATTTCGGCCTATGCGATTTCTATTGTAGACGATAGGGAACCGGTACCTCAAAAGTATCTGGATAAGGCCAATGAATTAAAACTGCCTCTTTTTTATGTTCGATGGGAGGGGGCTTCTTTTGTAGATATTGACCAGAGCATCGGACGACTTTTGCTGGAAAGCGAGGCGCAGAGCAAGCGTACGGGCGATTATCTGTATAACCTGCTTTTCGGTTATGATATAAATGCCAAATATATTGAAAAAATTTCCGGGCAGTTTGGGCTGGACTTTTCCTCACCCCACAGGGTAGGTATTATTGTGGTGGATCGAAAGTATGGCATCAATTTGGAACAGGACGAGCATATCTACGAGTACTATTCCAATACGCTGGCTAGAGAAGTTCTGGCCATGGAAGCCAAGCCCATGTTTATGAAATTCCTGAATAAATTTGTACTTTTGTTTGAAGCGACTCCGGAGAAAAGCACGGAGCACGAGCTGGAGAGACTGCTTCGTAAAATTGATGCGGATCCGGCCTTTAAGGGAAAGATTCGGAGTACTTGTATTCTTGGTGGAAGCTATACACACCCGGGAGATTATGGCAAGAGTTATCAGGAAGCCAAGAGCCTGATTCCCAAAAAGGATATTTTGCCGAACCCCAAGCATAAGAAGGTGCTCAGTGCCAGTGCAATGGGGATATACAAGTTTTTGTTTAACAGCGGAAATCAGGGGGAGGTTATGAATTACTGCCAGGACAAACTCCAAAAACTGGAGGAATACGATCATGCAAACGGTACCTTTTTGCAGGAAACACTGGTAACTTATTATATGAATGGATTTAGTGTAAATAGGGCGGCAGAGGCGTTGTTTATCCATCGGAACTCTCTCCAGTACCGATTGAGGAAGATTGAAGATCTCCTGGGAATGGAACTGGACGATTATATGGAATACCTGGATTTGGTGAACTGTATTCTGGTAAAAAAACTGATATTCGCGTAATGACTGTGCAAAATGCACATTAATGTTGTGCAAAACGAACATTGAAAATCATTTTTTGCGGCGATAATATAAACCTATCAAAAGCAAAGGCGCTGTTGGAGCGAAAGTTCCGATGGCGCCTTTGTTTGTTACAAGGAGGAAAACATTATGAGAAAAACAACACTGACAAAAAAACTTGCATGTATCGCATCAGCAATTGCTGTATCCGCATTGGTATTGGGCGGATGCGGAAGCCAGCCTCAGTCTCAGGCACCGACACAGGATGCAGAAAAGAAGGTTTTGAGAGTTGGTATGGAATGTGCATATGCACCATTTAACTGGACTCAGGATGCTGCTACTACTCCCGACGGAACAGCGGCAGTCAAGATTTACGGATCTGACTTCTACGCTTACGGATATGATGTAGCGGTTGCACAGAAAATTGCAGACCAGCTGGGATATGATTTGGAAGTACATAAGGTAGAATGGTCCTCCATCGGTATTTCAATGGATGCAAAGGATTATGATTGTATTATCGCCGGTATGGGACGTACCGCTGAAAGAGAACTGGCTTATTCCTTCACAGATCCTTATTACTACAGAGACAACTGTATCGTAGTAAAGAAGGGAGGATCTTATGAAAATGTAAAAGGTCTTTCCGAATTAAAGGGAACCGGTTGTAAATTAACTACTCAGTTGGGAACCGGATGGATTCCTCTTTTGGATCAGGTAGACGGTGCAGTAACCGGTACCAACTATGAAACTACCTCTGAATGCTTCATGGCGATTATGAATGACGTAGCAGATGTTTGTATTGTGGATTTGCCTACTGCAAAATCTGCACAGCTTACCAATGATGGTTTGGTAATCATTGAGCTTGATCCCAACGATTCCTTCACCGGTGACGATGAAATGGTTAATGTATGTATCGCTACCAGAAAGGATGATACCGCATTGAGAGATACCATCCAGAATGCAATGAATGCAATCGGATGGAACGAGAAATCCAAAATGGATGAGCTTATGAACAGGGTTTTGACACAGCAGCCTGCTGCTAACTAATTATAATATTTTCGGTTCCGAGCTGCAGCTTTGGTCTGCAGCCGGACCGTGAAATATACGTAAAAAGAGATAAGAATAACAGAAAGTGTCGCACACTTTGAAATGAGGTTGCTTATGGGAATTCTATTAACTTCGACAACAACTCCAAGTGGTTCTCTGGGCTGGATGTTTTTTCTGGCACAGAAGTATTCCAAGATGTTTCTCCAGGGAACCTGGATTACCTTATATATTGCAGTAATTGGTACCATTATCGGTTTTGTACTGGGTTATGTGATCGGTTTGATTCAGGATGCCAGAATCGGTGCAGGTGACAGCATCTTAAAGAGATGCTTTTTACGATTTGTGAAGATAATTGCAACAATATACGTGGAAATCTTCCGTGATACCCCTATGATTGTACAGGCCATGATTATTTATTACGGATTAAAAACGGCAGGAATTAATCTTTCCGCCAACGCAGCAGGTATTCTTTGTACCGTATTAAATACCGGAGCGTATATGGCAGAAACTGTTCGAGGAGGTATCGGTTCCATTGAAATGGGACAAAGAGAAGGCGCATGGGCGATGGGAATGTCCCCTTTTAAAACAATGCTTTATGTAGTTCTTCCCCAGGCCTTCAAAAATATTATTCCGGAAATGGCGAACACCTTCCTTACCAACTTAAAGATGACCTCCGTATTAAACGTAATTGCGGTACAGGAGCTCTTCATGGCGGCAAAAACAGTAGGTGGTAACTACTACAAATACTTTGAATCTTATTTGGTTATTGCAGTAATTTACTTTGTTCTCTGCTTTGCATTTAACAGAATTTTCATTCTGTTGGAGAAGAGAATGAAGGGAAAAGATGATTATGCACTGGCTGTTGAATTTATGGAAGACAAACAGTAAGTCGGAAAAGAGGTCAATATGGGAGAGACAATTATTTCAATTCAGGATCTCAGTAAATCCTTCGGAGATCATCAGGTTTTGAGAAAAATAGATATTGATGTAAAAGCCGGTGAGGTAATTTGCATTGTAGGTTCCTCCGGTTCCGGTAAATCCACTTTGCTTCGCTGCATTAATAAGCTGGAAAGACAGACCAGCGGAAAGGTTATGTATCACGGAAAAGAGATTCGTGATGCACAGAGGGAAATCAATGAATACCGTTCCAGAGTGGGTATGGTGTTCCAGTCCTTTAACTTGTTTAATAACCTTACGGTTTTGGAGAATTGCATGCTTTGCACCAGAAAGGTGTTGCATATTTCCAAAACTGAGGCATACGACAGAGCGATTCAGCATTTGAAAGAGGTTGGCATGGCACCCTATATTCATGCGAAACCTTCCCAATTGTCCGGTGGTCAGAAGCAACGAGTGGCGATTGCGAGAAGCCTTTGCATGAACCCGGAAGTGTTGCTCTTTGATGAACCGACTTCCGCACTGGACCCGGAAATGGTGGGAGAAGTATTAAAGGTTATGAAGGAACTGGCGACAACAGGACTTACGATGATTATAGTAACCCACGAAATGGCCTTCGCCAGGGATGTTTCCACCAGAACGATTTTTATGGATCAGGGTTATGTGGCAGAGGATGATGCTCCTGCCAATTTGTTTACAAATCCCAAGAATCCTCGAACCCGAGAATTCCTGAAGAGATATTTGGCAGGCTAAAGAAAGGCACGGTGAATGAATATGGATAATTTTGTAGTAACCTTTGCAAGAGGTTTTGGTACCGGTGGTAAGGAAATCGCTTCAAAGTTAGCAAAGGATTTGGGAATTCATTGTTATGAAAACAGAATCCTCACCTTGGCCAGTCAGTTGAGTGGATTGGATGAAAAGGTTTTCCAGGAAGTAAATGAAAAGATGCGAATGAATGGTTTCTCCAGCTTCTTAAAGGGGCTGCCCAGAGCCAAGAGCTATATTGCAAGAAATGAAAAGTTTAAATCCGATGACAAGCTTTTTGAATATCAAAGTCAGATTATCAATAATTTAGCGGATACGGAATCCTGCGTGATTGTAGGAAAATGTGCCGACTATGTGTTGCGAGGCAGACAGAATGTGGTAAGCATTTATATCGAAGCGCCCAGAGCCTTCTGTGTACAGCGTACCATTGAACACATGGGAGTGACGGCGGAAGTGGCCAATACAACCATCACCCAGACGGATAAGTTCCGCGCAGATTATTACAAGTATTACACCCATGGTAATTATTGGACCAACCCGGTGAATTATGATATGACCTTGAACAGTGAAAAGGTTGGTATCGACGAATGCGTGAAGGTCATTGAGCAATACTTAATCATTAAAGGATTGATTACGCCTGACAGGATAAAGAAATAACCTGCCGACATAACCGATATATCGCACCCCAAGGGGATGACGAAATTTCTTTATCAGGAGGATGGAATTATGAAATTAAAAGACACAGGACTTACAGTACAGGATATTAAGGACAAAGCAAGCAAGTATATGATCGAAACATATGAGAGATTCGATTTTCTGGCAGAGACAGCAGAGGGTATGTATATTTACGATGAAAATGGCACACCTTATCTGGATTTTTATGCCGGTATTGCGGTTAATAATGCCGGTAGCCGTAATCCGAAGGTTGTTGCAGCTGTACACGATCAGGTTGACGATGTCATGCACACCTTCAATTATCCCTACACCATTCCGCAGGCATTATTGGCAGAGAAGGTTTGTACCACACTTGGTATGGACAAGATTTTTTATCAGAACTCCGGTACCGAGGCAAATGAAGCAATGATTAAGATGGCCAGAAAATATGGTATTGAGAAGTATGGCCCCAATAAATATCATATTGTAACAGCAAAGATGGGCTTTCACGGAAGAACCTTCGGTGCCATGTCAGCAACCGGTCAGCCGGGTAATGGATGCCAGGTCGGTTTCGGCCCTATGACCTATGGTTTCTCTTATGCCCCCTACAATGATCTTGAGGCATTTAAGAATGCTTGTACCGAAAATACCATTGCTATTATGATTGAGCCTGTACAGGGCGAGGGTGGCGTAAATCCGGCAACCAAGGAATTTATGCAGGGACTTCGTAAGTTCTGTGATGAGCAGGGCATGCTGCTTCTTTTGGATGAGGTACAGACCGGATGGTGTAGAACCGGTGCGGTAATGTCTTATATGAATTATGATGTAAAGCCGGATATCGTATCTATGGCGAAGGGCTTGGGTGGCGGAATGCCCATTGGCGCTATTTGTGCTACCAGCGAAGTGGCAAAAGCTTTTTCAGCCGGTTCTCATGGCACTACTTTTGGTGGACATCCTGTTTCCTGTGCAGCTGCATTGGCAGAGGTAGAGGAACTGCTTGATAAGGATTTGGCAGGAAATGCAAAGAAGATGGGTGATTACTTCTGTGAGAAGCTGGAAAAACTTCCTCATGTAAAAGAGGTTCGTCATCAGGGTCTTTTGGTTGGTGTGGAATTTGATGATACAATCGGTGGCGTGGATGTAAAGCATGGCTGTTTAGACAGAAAGATGCTTATTACCGCAATCGGACCGCATACGATTCGTATGGTGCCTCCGCTTATCGTATCCGCAGAAGAATGCGACAAGGCATTTGAAATCATTTTGGACACGGTAAAATCTTTGATGTAATCGGATAAAGGGGGCTGATGTAGGATGAATACATATTCATTTTCCATTCCGCAGGATATTATAGTGGGCCGTGGAAGTTTTGAGAAACTTCCGGAATCTGCAAAAAAACTTGGGGGAAAGCATGCATTGATTCTGTCCGGACCCAGCTTGTATAAATATGGTTTGGTAGACAGGGCCATAAATCTTTTGGCTACTGTCGGTATTCAGGCAGATTATTTTATTGACATAGAGGCAAATCCTTCCGTGACAACCGTGGAAAAGGCAACCGGTACTTTTTTGGACTGCGGAGCGGATTTCCTCATAGCCTTGGGCGGTGGATCTCCCATGGATGTGGCCAAAGCAGTGGCAGTGGTTGCAAAGTATGGCGGAAAAATCACAGAATATGAAGGGGGCGGAAAGGTCCCCGGCAAAGTGATTCCGCAAATTGCCATTCCCACTACAGCGGGAACCGGATCGGAGGTAACCGCATTCTCGGTTATTACGGACCATGAAAGGGATTACAAACTGACGGTATTCAGCTATGAGCTGTTGCCTGAAGTGGCTATTCTGGACCCGGAACTGATTATGACTACACCGGCTTCGGTGGCTGCCGCATGTGGCATCGATGCATTCATTCATGCACAGGAGGCCTATATTTCCCTGGCGGCGTCTCCTTTTTCGGAGGCAATGAGTGAGAAGGCAATGGAATTGATTGGATCCTCCATTCGCCGATTTGTAGCCAATCGAAAGGATGTTGAGGCGGCAGAGAATATGATGACCGGTTCTTTGTTTGCGGGAATTGCATTTTCATTTGCCAGACTGGGAAATGTGCATGCCATGAGTCATCCCATCAGTGCATATTTTGATGTGCCTCACGGGGTTGCAAATGCAGTACTTCTTCCGGTAGTGGTGGAGTTTAATGCATTGGCAGATCATGGAAAGTACCTAAAGATTTATAATACCATCAGTCATATAAAGCGTTATGAGGAAGAGTTTTCCCATCCCATGCTGGCAGGTGCCATTCGTTCCCTTTTGGCAGAAATTGGAATCCCGGGAAGCATTATGGAGGCTATCCATGGTGTGAAAGGGAAGGAAGAAGTGACGCCGGAAGATGTGGAAAAGGTGTTGCCTGCAATGGTGGCAGATGCAATGAAGAGCGGAAATATTGCCGTTAATCCCAGAGTTACAACTGCTAAGGACATCGAAAACTTATATCATCAGGCACTGTAAATATCGATTTTTTCAAAAGGATCCTGTAACCCAGGGTCCTTTTTGTTGCAGAATCGGGTAGGAATCAACCTGCTGGATTTTGCAACGAAAACAGGTACAGTGGAAAGTGGCATACGGATTTGTAAAATTAAAGTGTTGCGAACATCAAAAACCTGAAGTGACCACCGGAAAACATAGTAGTTATGGGTAAAAAATAGTCGGAAACGAGAAATATATGGTATACAAAATCACTTTTTTACGATAAAGTTATAATGTGAGAAATCGCGCTTGGGGGATAGAGCAGCATTCTTCAATGATTTCAAATAAGGAAGCGGATATGACAATAGGAAAATGGTCTAGAATTATTTCAACGGTTTTCACGGGAATCGTGCTCATTATTGTTTTCTATGCTTTGTTGGGAGAATTGTATCTTCCCGGTGAGAAAACAGATGTAAGGAATATTTGTGAAACATATACAGAAGGTTGGGTACAGGTATTACAGGATGGGACTACACAGGCGGTGGACCTTCCGGGAAATTTGGTAAACGAGGGGACTTTTGGTGCCAAAATCAGTCATGTTTTACCGGATGTGATTGGCGATGATATGTATTTGATTTTCCGGGCATCCAAGCAGGATATGGAAATCTATGTGGGCGATGAACTGCGTACGGCGTACTCTACAGAGTTTAGCCGCATATTTGGAAAGGTAAGTCCCACATTTTATGTATTTGTAAAGCTTCATCCGGAAGATGCAGGCAAAATGATTACCGCAGATTATTACACCGAAATCGACAAGTATGTAGGATTGGTCAGTGAAATTTTCTATGCGAATTACAATGGTTTCCTGAAATATATGATTGCGGAGCAGGGAACCATCTTTCTCATAGCAATTATCATGATTGTCATCGGAATACTTGCCCTTGTAATCAGTGTGGCCCTTTTGATTATTTATCGGAGACGACAGAAGCTGACCAGCGTCAGCATGGGCGTTTTGGTGGTTTCCGTGTGGATCATATGTAACTCCATCTTTCGTCAGTTCCTGTTCCCCAACGTAGCTGTTGTGGGAGAACTGGCATTCCTGATGGTGGCATTATTGCCATGCCCTTTTGCGGTTTATATTAATCAGATTCAGAAGAATCGGTATGAAAAGGTTTATTATTCGATTGAAGCGATTGCTTTGTTGGATACCATACTGTCTACAATCGCTTATTTGACAGGACATAAGGATTTTTCAGAGACCTTTTACTGTATGGCGGCGGTTATTCTGATTTTCCTGGTGACTGTTTTTGTTACCATGGTCCTGGATGCGAAACGTGGATATATAAAGAATTACCTGGTTACGGCCATTGCGCTTGGCGTGGATGGTATTGTCATGCTTGCCCAGGTGGCAATTTATCTGCAGACAGACAAAACCTTTGATATTTCTTTGGCCGCCATCGGTCTGATGATTTTGTTGGCGATTGCCTTGTTTGACACTTTCAAGGATATCGACATGATTAAAAAGGAAAAGGAAAGTGCGGTTCTGGAAAATACCGCCAAAAGCCAGTTCCTTGCAAATATGTCTCATGAGATTCGTACGCCCATCAATGCGGTGCTGGGAATGAATACCATGATTTTACGGGAAAGTAAAGATGAAAATATCCGAAAATATGCCAATGATATTCAAAGTGCCGGCAAGAGTCTTTTATCCGTTATCAATGATATTTTGGATTTCTCGAAAATAGAGTCCGGGAAAATGACCCTTACCTATGCGGATTATGAATTCGCCGCTATGATGAATGATGTGGTGAATATGATTAAGCCCAAGGCGGAGGATCGAAGCTTAGCCTTTGAGCTTTTGGTGGATGAGACCATTCCCAGCGTCTATATTGGGGATGATGTGCGAATTAAGCAGATTTTGATTAATCTTTTGACCAATGCGGTGAAATATACGCCGGAGGGAACCGTTACGCTGACCGTTACAGGGAAAGGGCGGGACGAGGACGGAAGTGCCCTTTTGCATTTTTCCGTCAAAGATACCGGAATCGGTATTAAACCGGAGGATATCAGCAAGCTGACGGAAGAGTTTGTACGTATTGAGGAGTCCAGAAACCGCAAGATAGAAGGAACAGGACTGGGAATCAATATTTCCGGCAGTCTTCTGCATTTAATGGGCAGTAAGCTGGAAGTGCAGAGTGTGTACGGAGAGGGCTCTGACTTTTCTTTCACCCTGAAACAAATGGTTTTGAACGCAAATCCCATCGGAAATATCTGGGAGAAGATGCAGCAGGAAGTGGTGGAAGAGGAGTATGTAGTTGATTTTTGTATTCCGGACGGAAAACTTCTTGTAGTCGATGACAACGATATGAATCGAAGTGTTTTCAAGAACCTGTTAAAAGAAATGAATTGTCAAATCGATGATGTGGATTGCGGTGAGAAGTGCCTGGAGATGGTACAAAAGACCAAATATGACATCATTTTTATGGACCATATGATGCCCGGTATGGACGGTATAGAAACCTTCCGACAGATGAAGGAGATGGGGGATTATCTGAATGCAGATACGCCGGTTGTCATTTTGACCGCCAATGCCATCAGTGGAGCAAGAGGCGGATATATGGCAGAAGGCTTCCGGGAATATCTGACTAAGCCGATTGACGGAAAGCAGTTAGAAAAGACCATCGGTAAGTTGATGCCAAAGAAAAAAAAGAAACCATCGGTAAAGAGCGAACCTTTGACGGTTGAAAAACCTGCATTGGAAGAATTTCCGGTGATTGACGGTGTGGATTGGCAGAGTGCCTATGCCAAGCTGGAGGATGTTGGATATCTGAAGCAGGCTTCCGAAATCTTTGTGGCCATGGCGGAAAATGATTTGGAAACCCTTCTGGAAATGTACGGGAAGCTTTCGGAGGAAGGTGCTGATTTCTCAGAGCTTCGAATCAAAGTCCATTCCATGAAATCCAATGCGGCGACCATTGGGGCCAATCATGTGGCAGGCCTGGCCAAATATATCGAATATGCGGCAAAGGAAAATGATTTGAATACCATTCAGGCGCTGATGCCTGTCTTTTCCAGAGAGTGGACGAAGCTTCGGGAGGCAGTTGCACAGGGACTGGGCATTCCGATTTCCACGGGGGAGAATCAAACTTTGGGAGAGACGCTTTCAAAGGAAGAATTGCTGGAATATCTGGATATGCTGGCAGAAGCCATGGAAACAATGGATATTGACCGAGCGGATGCCGTAATGGAGGAGCTGGCAGAGCATCCCTATGAGTCGACACAAAGGGAATTGCTGGAGCAGTTAAAACCGCAGGTGATGAATATGGATCCGGAGGCTTCCGGGGCAATCATCGATGAGTGGAAAAAACAATTGGGGTAAAAGAGGATTGGGGGAAAAGCTACAATGGACAAAATATTGTTGATTGGAGAGGAAAGTGGTTTTTTTAAGAATTTAAAGGATGCACTAAGTGATGATTTTCGGGTTGTCACCTGCGGAATCAACTATACACTGATTCGCAGAGTGATACAGATGAATCAGACCAGAATTGCCATTTGTATAAAACCGGAGAACATGAACGCCACGGCGGTCAAGGAAATCAATGATGCTTTTCCCAAGATGACGTTAATCGTTATCTGCGAGGAAAAGGATGATTCCATGAAATGGTTTAGCGGAGAAAAGCAGATATGCTTGAACAAACCCTTGAAAATCAAAGCGCTGAAGGAGGATATGGCAGTCATCCTGAGTGAGCCGGAAGAGGTGGAAGATAACCGAAAACGGGTTTTGGCAGTGGATGATAATGGTTTGGTTCTTCGTACCATCAAACAGGTTTTAGAGGATGAGTTCGTGGTGGAATTCGCCAATTCCGGAATTAAGGCTCTGGATATGCTGAAAAAAAATCCTTATGATGTATGTCTGTTGGACTATGAAATGCCCATTGTAAACGGGCTGGAGGTTTTCAAGGCAATCCAAAACAGATATCCTACGCTTCCGGTTATTTTCCTGACCGGTGTATCCGATCGAAAGCGGATTGAAGAAGTTGCAATTCATCACCCGGCAGGATACGTGCTAAAGCCCATTGAGGCGGAACGGATAAAGGAGAAAATACACAAAGCCTTAGCATAAAAAGAAAAAGATTTCTTCGGCTTGAGGAGAAAAAGGGAGGAAACATGAAATCCATTAAAACAAAGCTTTCTGTGGTTATTTCGTTGGTGGTTTTGATAGGATTTGTGGCTTGTATCGGAGTGGCTGCCACAATCGCCGGAAATAAGCTCAAAGAAATGGATCAGCAGTGTCTGCAGATTCAGGCCTATCGCTACGGAGCGGAAATCAACAGCTGGATTTTGCAGGAGAAAATTCTGACGGAGGATACCGCCAGCAATATCGCCGTTTTGGGCACGGTGACAGAAGAGGAAGTCAAGAAGATTCTGCGAAACAATTTCAAGGACAGAGCAGAGCTGTTGGATATGTATTTCGGTACAGAGTCCGGCGCGTTCTGGAAAGCCAGCACTGCCAGCGAAGTCCCCGAAGGGTATGATCCCCGTGAAAGAGGTTGGTATAAATCGGCAAAAGCCAAGGGTGGTACCGTTGTTACAGACCCCTACTTTGATGCATTTACCCTACAGATGTGTGACACCATTGCGGTTCCTGTCTACATGAACGGCAAGTTCGTAGGTGTAGTCGGCATCGATATGACTATCGATACCGTAACAAGTGTGGCTTCGGCGGTGGATTATGATGACGGCGTTTATTCCTTTGTAACAGATGCCAGCGGTAACTTTATTTGTCATCCCAACGAAGAATATATGCCTACCGAGGATGATGCAGTGTCTGCTGTAAAGTCCATTCCGGATGCGAAGGAAATATTGGAGGATGTAGAGAGCGACAAGATTATAACTACAAAGGATTATGCCGGTGAGGAAGTATACCTGGCGACTGCACCGATTGACTGTGCGGACTGGACAATCGGTATTGCCCTTCCGGTGGCCAATGCAAATAAGATTGTGTCTGCAATGGTAGTTGCCATCGTGGGTGTGGGAATTGCGGCAATGCTTATCATTCTTGTTATCCTGATTGTACAGGTTCAAATCATTTTGAATCCGGTCAAGAAAATGAAAGAGGCTGCGGTTTGCCTTGCAAAGGGTGACCTTTCCGTGAAACTGGAGAAAACCAACGGAAAAGACGAGGTATGCATCCTGCAAAATGCAATGTGTGAATTGATGGATCGGATTGCCGGTATGATTGGTGAGGCCAATAAGGTTTTGAGCGAAATCGCTGACGGCAATTTGACGGTTTCCAATATGTCCGATTATCCCGGAGATTTTAATAAATTATCCGATTCCGTAAATCAGATTCGAAATACGTTGGGAAGATTGATTCTCATGGTGAAGCAGGCTTCCGGTGAGGTAACCAGCGGCTCCAACCAGTTAGCTCTTGCGGCAGAATCCCTGGCTACCGCTACCACCACAGAATCCATTGCCATTCAGAATTTAAAGAGCAATGTGGACAATATTTCCGAGATGATTCTGAAGAGCTCCACCGGTTGTATTGAGGTGAATGAAAAGATCGGCGAATTAAATAAAGAGATTCAAAACGGAAACGATGCCATGACTCAGCTGTATGAAGCGGTTGCCCAGGTGGAAACCATGTCCAACGATATTCAGAAGATTGTAAAGGCCATTGACTCCATCGCCTTCCAGACCAATATCCTTGCACTGAATGCCTCCGTGGAAGCAGCCAGAGCCGGCGATATGGGCCATGGATTTGCGGTTGTGGCAGAGGAAGTTCGTAATCTGGCTTCCAAGTGCGCGGATGAATCCAATAAAACAGAAGAACTGATCGGCAATTGTCTGATAGCAATTGAAAGAGCCAAGAGCTCCGCAGATTATGCTACCAAGTGCATGAATGGGGTGGTAAATCATTCCGGTAATATTTCCCAGGCCTTTGAGAATATAGCTGATTTGGCCGGCCGGGAGGCAACCAATGCCAACGAAATTATTACGGAAGTGAAAAAGGTCACCGATACGGTACAGTCTAACAGCGCCACCGCACAGCAGACCGCAGCGGCCAGCGAAGAACTTTCTTCCGAAGCAGAAAGCCTGAACCAGATGGTTGCTTCTTTCCGTACCAATTAAATGGAGTTTTGTTCAGAAAACTCCCGTATCGGGCAGTGCTGCTTCGACAACAAAAATCCGGTTCCTACTTGACAATGGTTGAGGGTGAAACTATAATTCGTTCAAATAATTAATTCATGAGGAGAAAGTTATGAAAAACAAAATGATGAAAAAAATTGCAGCTGCCATGCTGAGCGCTGTAATGGCACTTTCCATGACCGCATGCGGCAGTGAAAGCCAGAAAACCGAAGGAACTGTTTATAAGGTAGGTATCTGTAACTATGTAGACGATGCTTCTTTGAACCAGATTGTGGAGAATATCCAGAATCAGTTAAAGAAAATCGGAGATGAGAAGGGTGTTACCTTCGAAATCAAGTACGATAACTGTAATGCAGATGCAACCGTTATGAACCAGATTATTGCCAACTTCCAGATGGAAAAGGTTGACCTTATGGTTGGCGTGGCTACTCCCGTAGCAATGGCTATGCAGTCCGCAACCGAAGAAACCAAGACTCCCGTTATCTTTTCTGCAGTTTCCGATCCCTTAAGCTGTGAGCTTGTTTCCAGCCTGGAAGCACCCGGTGCAAATATTTCCGGAACTTCTGACTACCTGGATACCAACGCAATCATGAACCTGATTCTTGCGGCAAATCCCGATGCAAAGAAGATTGGTTTCCTTTATGATCAGGGCCAGGATTCTTCTGCAACTCCGATTGCAAATGCAAAAGCTTATTTAACCGAAAAAGGAATTGCTTTTGTAGAGAAGACCGGTACCACTACCGATGAAGTTATGTTGGCAGCAGATGCCCTTGTAGCTGAGGGCGTAGATGCAATCTTTACCCCTACCGACAATACCATTATGACCGCTGAGCTTTCTATTTACGAGAAGTTCACCGCAGCGAAGATTCCTCACTACACCGGTGCAGATTCCTTTGCATTAAACGGTGCTTTCCTTGGTTATGGTGTGGATTACGCAAACCTTGGTGTGGAAACTGCAAACATGATTGCTAAGGTTCTGGTAGACAAGCAGGATATTTCCAAGCTTCCTGTTATGACCTTTGACAACGGTACCGCTACCGTGAACACCGAGACCTGTGCTGCAATCGGTCTTGATTTTGAAAAGATTAAAGAAGCATTCGCACCTCTTTGCACAAAGGTTCAGAGCATTACCACCGCAGAAAGCTTCTAGGATAAGTTAACTACGTAAACTTTTTGGAGAAATGTATGAATTTTATTGATGTACTTTCCCTGGGACAAACCACTTTGGAACTGGGATTGATTTGTTCGCTTACGGTATTGGCTTTGTTTCTAAGCTATACCATGTTAAATGTCTGTGATCTTTCTACCGACGGATGCTTCACTTTAGGGGCATCCGTTGGAGCGATTGTGGCGATTTCCGGACATCCCTATCTGGCAATTGTGGCTGCTATGGCCGCAGGTGTCTGTTCCGGTTTCATTACGGCGCTGCTGCAGACCAAGATGGGTGTGGACAGCCTGTTGGCCGGTATTATCGTAAATACAGGACTTTATTCCGTAAATATTGCGGTAATGAACGGATCCTCTTTATTGAACATGAATAAAACCGTTACAATCTTTACCAAGATGAAGGCATTGTTAAGCGGTACTTTTTTGTCCGGACAATATGTTTTAATTGTTTCGCTTCTGGCTGTTGCGTTGGTGGTGGCATTTTTGACCTTCTTCCTTCGCACGAAGCTGGGACTTGCTATTCGCGCCACCGGTAATAATCCGGATATGGTAAAGAGTTCCTCCATTGACCCGGTTTTCACTACAATCGTTGGTCTTTGCGTGGCCAATTCCTTTACGGCATTGTCCGGCTGCCTTTTATCACAGTCACAGAAGTCAACCGACATCAATATCGGAACCGGTATGGTCACCATTGCCTTGGCATCTCTGTTAATCGGTAATGCCTTTATGGGAAGGGGTAGCATTTTAAAACGTGCCATTGGAGTTGTTTTGGGCGCCATTGTATTCCGTGTGGTTTATGCAATTGCCTTACGTTTACAGATGCCTGCATTTATGTTGAAGCTGGTATCCTCCGTGATTGTCATTTTGGCGATTTCCGGCCCTTATTTAAAGAAGCAGTACCCGATTATCAAGCGTGTAATGCAGGGCAGAATGGCTTCTAAGGCTTCGGACAAAGCTGCAAAGGAGGATAAATAAATGTTAACCGTAGAAAATTTATCCAAAACCTTTCATCCCGGCACCGTAGACGAAAAGAAAGCATTAAATCAAATCAGTTTCCATTTGAAAAAGGGAGATTTTGTAACCATTATCGGTTCGAACGGAGCCGGAAAATCCACCCTGTTCAATGCGATTTGCGGCGACTTTATGACAGATGAGGGACGTATCCTTTTGGATGGGCAGGATATCACCTTTAAACCTTCTCATGTGCGTTCCAGAGATATCGGCCGTTTATTTCAGGACCCTATGCGCGGAAGCGCTCCGGGCATGAGTATCGAAGAAAACCTGGCTCTGGCAGCCGGAAACGGTGGATGGTTTTCCGGCATCAAGAAGTCGGACAGAGAAAAGTTTCGTGAGCAGCTGGCACTTTTGGATATGGGACTGGAGAATCGAATGAAACAGCCCGTTGGTCTTTTGTCCGGCGGACAGCGTCAGGCCCTTACCTTGATGATGGCCACATTGACCGTACCCAAGCTTTTGATTCTGGACGAGCATACCGCTGCATTGGATCCGGCCACCGCAGACAAGGTTCTTCGGATTACCAAGGAGGTAGTAGCCAAGCACAATATCACAACGCTGATGGTTACCCATAATATGCAGAATGCATTGGAGCTTGGAAACAGAACCTTTATGATGGACAGTGGTCACATTGTACTGGATATCCAGGGAGAAGAACGTTCCAAGTTGGGAGTTGCCGATCTTTTGGAGCGCTTCCGATTGGGAGCAGGCAAGAATTTGGACAATGACAGAATTTTGCTTTCGTAAATTCTAAAAAAAATATAAATTGCTTTTTAACAGGTTCTATTGTATAGTAGAGTGGAACAAAGGCGTTCGACATGAGTGTCGAATGCCTTTTTTGATTATTTACCAAAGAAGAGCCTAGTGCCTTCGATTGAAAAAGGAGAGTAAAAGATGCAAAGTTTTCTTGAAACACTGACTAGTGTAAATGACAAAGTCAACAGCTTTGCCTGGGGCTGGTTCGGATTGATTCTGTTGCTTGGTACAGGTGTGATTTGTACCGTTATCACCAAGGCATTTCAGGTAACACACATCCGTCACTGGTGGGGCAAAACCGTAGGTGGCGTATTCAAAAAGGATTCGCATAACAAAAATGAAGTTGGTGCCGTATCCCAGTTTCAGGCCTTATGTACCGCTTTGGCAGCTACCATCGGTACCGGTAATATTGCAGGTGTGGCCGCTGCTATCTGTGTAGGTGGTCCCGGTGCGGTATTCTGGATGTGGATTGCCGCAATTCTTGGTATGATGACCAACTATTCCGAAAATATTCTGGGTATTTACTATCGTAGAAGAAACTCCGAAAATGAATGGTCCGGTGGTGCAATGTACTACTTAAAGGATGGTCTTGGTTCCTATAAGGGATTTAAGCAGGTAGGTAGTGTTCTTGCTACAATCTTTGCCGTATTTGCAATCCTTGCTTCCTTCGGTATCGGTAACATGGGCCAGATCAACAAGATTACCTTAAATATTCAGTCTGCTTTCTTCGGCTCTGTAGAAGCACCCAAGCTTGCCGGTGTATCTGTAGTAAACTGGGTAATCGGTTTCGCACTTATGATTATCGGAGGCTTTATTATTCTCGGTGGTTTGCAGAGAATCGCTGCATTTGCAGAGAGAGTAGTACCTTTCATGGCAGTTGTTTATGTCTTTGGCGCATTGATTATTATGTTTATGCATATCACCCAGCTTGGTGCAATCTTCGCAGCAATCTTCAAGTTTGCTTTTGGTATTAAGGCAGTTGGTGGTGCTGCTGTGGGTGTTACCCTTCAGAATGTTATGAAGGCAGGCTGTAAGCGAGGCGTATTCTCCAATGAAGCAGGTCTTGGTTCTTCCGTAATGGTTCATTCCAATTCAAATGTAAAAGAGCCGGTTAAACAGGGCTTGTGGGGTATCTTTGAAGTGTTTGCAGATACCATTATCGTATGTACCATGACTGCAGTTGTTGTTTTATCCTCCGGAGCCATTGATTTGTCTACCGGTCTTGCAGCAGAGGGGACCAATGACGCGACCTTGGTTGCACAGGCATTCGGAAACAGCTTCGGTAAGCTTGGTGAAGGCTTCGTAGCAATCGCAGTATTGTTATTTGCATTTACCACGGTAATGGGCTGGTCTCATTACGGCTCTAAGGCAGTAGAGTACCTCTTCGGTGTAAAGGGTGCAAAGATTTACCGCGTAATCTTCGTTCTTATGATGATTTCCGGTGCAATCATGACCTCTTCTCTTGCATGGGATATTTCCGATACCTTCAATGGTTTGATGATGATCCCCAACTTGATTGGTGTATTGGCATTGACTCCTGTTGTTGTGAAATTGACCAATAACTATGTTGCCAGAAAGATGAAGGGCGAGGATATCGAGCCCATGCTTTCTTATGATCCTGCTATTCAGGCAGAGCATGCGAAGGCTGTCAAAGAAGGCGCAGAATAATTGTGCGGAATTTAATTTTATAGGCAATATACGCCCTCTGCATCGCGGAGGGCGTTTTCATTTGATTAAGCAAGACCGGTCACTGTGAAAACAGTGGCTTTTTTTCTTTTTGATGTTATAATGGGAAAATAGTCTTATGAAACAGAGGGGATAGAGAAAAGTGGAAAAGAAAAAAACAGAAGAAATCGGAAAGGGAAAAGCATTCTTAAACACCATGTACTCCTTAAAGCTTATGTGGCAGATTTCGCCGGCAAGAGTGGTGCATTCCGCTATCAAGCGATTGGCGGGATATTTCGAGTGGCTCTTTTACAGCGCCTTCTTTCTGGTGTATGTCATCAGTTCCCTGGAGTCGGGAGAAGCATTTTCCAAGATGCTGGTATTTTTAGCAATTACCGCTTCCGTATTTATTTGCCTGAATATTTATTACGCATATTTGGAGGGCAAATTTTTGCCTGAGACAGAGCCAAAAATCAATAATGGCTTATATAATATGCTCTTAAAGAAGGCTGTCAACGTGGAGCTGGAATGCTTTGAGGACAGTGATTTTTACAACAAATATACCCTGGCTATGGAGTCGGCGGACACGAGACTTTCTGCTACGGTAGATTCTTTCTTCGGCGTAATCTTTGGTCTGTTGGCAAGTATTTTTGCCTTCGCCTATATGTACAGCGTGGACCATATCTCCATTTTGTTTATCCTGTTTCCTATTATTGGAAACTTCGGATTTAACCGGGTCCTCAGTAAGATTGACTACCTTCGAAATAAAGACATGGCACCCCATAACCGCACGGTAGCCTATGTGAACCGTGTCATGTATCTGCCGGAATATGCCAAGGAGCTTCGTCTCACCGGAGTATTTCGGCTGATGCAAAGACAGTATCGGGAAGCCATTGACGGTATGGCCGATGCCACCAGAAAATATACGCTAAAGGGTATGATTTTCCATTGGCTGTACGTAAACTTTACCTTTACTTTTATTTTTGAGGGCATGCTGATGTACGGAGCCTATCGTGCCATCGTATCACATACCATCGGTCTGGCTCAGTTGGCAGTTATTACCAGTATGATGGTTTCCACCACCTGGATTCTGATTGGCTTTACGGACAGCATCACGGAGAGCTTCAAAAACGGTTTGTTCCTGGAATACCTAAAAGGTTTTTTGGAGTATGAGGAGAAAATTCCGGAGGATTTTGACGGAGAGGATCCCGGCAGTCGCATTGAAACATTGGAATTTCGGAATGTGTCCTTCTCCTACAAGGATACAGAGGTGATTCATAACCTGAATATGCGCTTTGAGGAGGGGAAAACCTATGCCCTGGTAGGCCATAACGGAGCCGGAAAAACCACTATCATTAAACTTTTGCTTCGCTTTTATGACCCGACAGAGGGGGCTATTTATTTAAACGGCAAGGATATCCGTACCTACAATTTGCGGAAGTATCGTGACCTGTTTGCCACAGCCTTTCAGGATAACCGTATTTTCTCCATGTCCGTCCTGGATAATGTCATGATGAAGGACGGAAAGGATGAAGAGACCGACCGAAAGACAGCCATAGCAGCCCTGGAATTGTCCGGCGTGTATGAGAAAATATTGACCCTGCCCCATGGCATTGACACCATTCTGACACGTGAGTTTGACGATGAGGGAGCTTTATTATCCGGCGGTGAAACTCAGAAAATTGTGGTGGCAAGAGCCTTTGCAAAAGACTGTCCCTTTAAGGTGTTTGACGAACCTTCCAGTGCCCTGGATCCCATCGCTGAATACCAATTGTTTGAAAATATCTCAAAGACCTGTGGGGAAAAGGTGCTGGTATTTATTTCCCACCGTCTGTCTTCGGTAAAGAGTGCGGACCAAATCTATTTACTGGAGCATGGTACCGTCAAGGAAAGCGGAAGTCATGAAGCGCTTTTGAATCAGAAGGGCGCTTATGCGGATATGTATTTAAAACAGGCCAGAAACTACCTGGCGGACGATTTCTATCAGGTAGGCACTGACAAAAAGGAGGTGCAGGCATGAAAAAAGTAATGAACAATCACCTCTTTTTGTGGAAGCTTTGTTTTAAGACCTGTCCGGCATATATGCTGTATGTCATCTTTGATGCCTTTCGATATCGTTTCATGATATTCCTGGAGCATACCCTTGGTATTCGCTATGTGCTTCATTGCGCCGAATACGGGGAGCCCTTTTATAAGGCATTTTTGTTTGTGGGAATGATTGCCCTCCTGATGTTCGTGTTAATGATTCCGGACGGATATTTTGCTCACAATATGCATTATCGCTGCAAGCCCAAGCTGTACAGGGCCTTAAAGGACCAGATGTTTGAAAAAGCGGCAAAGCTGGACCTAAACTGTTATGATGACCCGGATTATTATAATGAATTTGTATTGGCAGTATCCCAGTCCGAGAATTCCATTGAACGATTTTTACTCACCTTAAAGAATGCGGTGCAGTGTATTACCGCCCTTTCTTCTCTGGGTATCTTTTATTTGCTGGTAGACTGGAAGGGTATCGTCTTCGTAATGGTTTCCTTTGTCCTTCGTTTCCTGCTTTCCAAGAAGCTGAACAAGGTAAACTATGATGTAAAACTTCAGGTAAATCCCAAAGAACGTAAGCGCAATTATGTAAATCGTATTTTTTACCTGAAGGATTATGCCAAGGAGCTTCGTATGCACCATGGCGTGGGAGAGTTCCTGGAGGGAGAATTCCGGGAAGCCAATGAGGAAATGGTGGAAATAAACCGAAAGGCATCCGGCCGCAGAACCTGGCTCCGTTTCGCCAGGGTGTATCTGGTAGGTGATTTTATAACGGATGTACTCTATGTGGTTTATCTGATTTACAGCGCTGCTGTGCTTCGTACCATTGATTACAGCAATGCGGTGGTTCTGTTTAATAACCAGGGAAGCTTGCGCGGCAATATGAATATGCTGGCAGATCTGATTTCCCAGACCCACGAAAACAGTCTGTATATTGACAAAATTCGCGCCTTTTTAGCATATGAACCCAAGCTGGAGAAGGAAGAAGGGGAGAAGGTTCCCCAGGGAATCGGCGAACTTTCCTTAAAGCATGTTTCCTTCCGCTATCGGGAAGATGTACCGGATACCCTGCAGGATATTTCCCTGGAGGTAAAGCCCGGAGAACATGTGGCCATTGTAGGATACAACGGCGCCGGAAAGACCACCCTGATTAAACTTTTGATGCGGTTGTATGACCCCACCCAAGGTGAAATTGATTACCACGGAAAATCCATACGGGAGTATTTGCCCTCCGATTACAGAAGACGCTTCGGTGTCGTATTCCAGGACTTCCAGCTCTACGGAGCGAAGCTTTCTGAGAATGTGGTAATGGATAATTTAAGCCCGGAGGATTTGGAAAAAGAGAGTTCCAAGATTACCGCGGCACTTGAAAAGTCCGGGTTTGGAGAACGTCTGTCCCGTATGAACAAGGGTCTTATGACCTCAGTGACCACGGAGTTTGATTCGGAAGGAACCGACTTTTCCGGTGGTGAGGGGCAAAAGATTGCTATTTCCAGAGCCTTTTACAAAAATGCGGATATTCTTATTATGGATGAGCCGTCCAGCGCATTGGACCCTATTGCAGAGTATGAACTAAACCGTGCCATGGAGGAAGCGGCAGAGGGAAAGACAGTATTTTATATTTCCCATCGCTTGTCCACTACCAGAAACGCAGACCGAATTGTCATGCTGGAAAAGGGTCGGATTATCGAGGAAGGTACCCATGACCAGCTGCTGGCCAGAAACGGCAAGTACGCCGAAATGTGGAATGTACAGGCAAGTAATTACAAATCATAAGAGATTTTCTGTTTTTTCGTATGGGCATAGATGTATCAGCTGCCGGCTGTAGTCATCCGTATGTATACACAAGTTTATAGATTAAATAATACTTTATGACAATTGCCAAGATGCTTTGGAAATGCGACGCTATTTTCAAAGCATCTTTTCTTTTGCGCTCCTTGGCGTGTCTAAATCACCTCTTATTTTTCTATAAAAGGAATCCATGCTTTCAAAAATCACATCTATGGCGGGAGTCCTTAAAAAGGTAGAATAAGTTTCTTATCAAACAAATTCAATCCGAGAAATGATAAGGACAGAACAGAAAACCGGGGAGTGACGGATGCGTCGCTCCCTGGTTTTTGTTTGTGTGAAATGTTTCGGTCCTAGGGATTCGTGCGTAAGTTTGCTTGACGAAGAAATGGACCTAAATTAAAATAAAATGAGAAGAAAAACAGAAAGGAGCAGCCTATGATTCCCTTTGCCATCGGAGCGGTTCTGATTACAAAAAAAGATAATTCTGTGGTAGAAGCCGGTTTAACAGATTGCAATGCGGAAGGCTTTTCTTTTCGGTTATCGGAAAAGCTTGATTACGGAGAAATCGATTCGGTGTGCCTGAAGCTTTTTGCATGGGAGGCGGATCAATTCAGTAGCCTTGAATTTGGTGCGGAGGGACTAAAGACAGTTGAGCAGAATGACTTCTTTTGGGTGTATCGGGTAGAAGAAACCGGGGATGAATACGAAGCGCTTGTCCGGGATTTTTGGAAACAGTATTCCCAATATGTGAAGTGGAAGAAAGAAGGGTCACCGGAGCAGTTATCCCATTTTTTGACGGGTTATCCGGAGGGCGAAGAAGACAACTTTGCCCCGGATTTTTCGGAGCAGAAGAAGGCCTGGAGCAGAGAGATTCTTTCGAATTGTCATTGGGACAATGCTGACTTGGAGGGGATGGAATTGGCCCTTTCGGTGGATTCTCTTGACATGCTGGAGCGGTATTTGCAGCTTCCCATGGAGGCGTTTTTTCGGGAACGGCTGGAGGGTAGTTTCCTGACAGAGCATCCGATTTCCGGGATGCGACCCAAGGGGATTTTCATTGGTAATTCGTTTTGTGCCCATCAGCTTCCTACGTTGGATAAAATCCTTGCGACCTACGAGAAAGCAGAGCGGGAAGGCATTTGTGTAACCCTTTGTCTTCCATGTATGCAGGAATCCTATCTGCAGGATAGAATGACACTTATAGAGAAACTATGGGGATTTCTGGAAAGAAAAAATGCGACCATGGAGGTGGTAGTAAACGACTGGGGAACGATGGAATTACTAAAGGAGAAAACCACTCGTTTGATACCGGTTTTGGGAGTGCTTTTGAATAAACGCAGAAAAGATCCCCGTATGAAATATCAGAGGGAATACAGCAGGAGTCAAAAGGCCCCTTTTGGGAATGCACTTTCCCTGGAGGCGTATCGGAGGCGACGAAAGGAGGAGGGAATAGAAATTTATTCCTGGGAGGCAGACGGTGGTACGCCGGATTTGCCCATGGGAATCAATATCCTGCAGATTCCCTATTATCAGACCAATACCTCCCAAATGTGTCCCCTCTATGCAGTGTGTAAGGAAGGAAATCGGGGGATTCAGTATGAGGTGGAGAATTGCCCCGAGTTTTGCAAGGAATATGTGCTTTTGTATCCCAAGCATCTACATCTGATCGGACGGTTTAATTCTCTGTTTGGAATGGCTTTGGAAACATTGCAGGACAGTGCCTTTCTAAAAGCCTACAAAGAAAGTGGGCTGAAACGAATCGTACTGACGTTATGGTAAATAAGGACGGGAAGCTTATGGAAAACGAGATGAAACTGGTGGCGGGATTTGGCACGGTGGAAGAATATCCGCTGTATGCGGCTGCCGGTGCGGATGAGTTGTTTTGTGGATATGTGCCCTTTGACTGGAATGAAAAATACGGAAACCTTCAGCCCCTCAACCGTCGGGAAGTTCGATATGTAGATGTACAAATCGGCGCCTTTGAGGAACTTTGTATTTTGCACAAAATGACAGAAGTTTATAAAAAACCGGTGACGATTGCGCTGAATGCGCTTTGTTATTCGGGGGAGCAATACCCACGGATTCTTTCTATTGTGGAGCGCTGCGTAGCGATTGGATTGGATTCCTTTATTGTAGCGGATCCGGCGCTTCTTTTGGAAATTACGCGAAGTGGGATTCCCTGCAAAATTCAGTTAAGCGGCGAATTGGGAGAAATCAATACCCCTATGCTGGAGTATTTTCGGGAGGTTCATCCGACACGGGTGATTTTTCATCGAAAGAATACAATCCGGGACATGGGTGAAATCATTCAAAAGATGCAAGGGAAGATACCGGAGTATGAGGCTTTTTTCTTAAATGAAATGTGCCATTTTTCCGGAGCTTTTTGTAATTCTCTGCACTGCGACGAACTTTGCCATTTGTGTCAGGTCCCTTACAGACTGGGACGCCTGGACGCTACCGGTGAGAGCGTCTTGGAAATCTCAAAACCGCGGCCGTTTTCGGAACAGGAGGATTATGGTTTGGGAGCTTCCGGGTGTGGATTTTGTGCTTTGTGGAAGCTTGGAGAGGCTGGAGTCACCCATTTGAAAATTCCGGGCAGAGGCAATTATTCCGGCTTTATGGAACAGGATATCAAGAGCGCAAGGCAGGCGTTAAACATCTTAAAGGAAAGCAAATCGGAAGAGGAGTATCTTTCACGGATGCGGCAGGACTTGTTTCCTGCGGGCTGCAGCCGGGTCTGCTATTATCGATAGAAGGATGGAGATAAAGGATGAAAACGAAAATTTGGAACGCAGATAACGGAGACGGAACCTATTCCAATCCGATTTTGTATACGGACTACTCGGACCCGGATGCCATACGCGTGGGAGAAGATTATTATATGGTGGCTTCCAGCTTCTGTAATGTGCCCGGAATACCGGTGCTTCATTCCAAGGATTTGGTCAACTGGGAGCTGATTAACTATGTGGTTAAGGAACTACCGGAGAAACGTTACGACCGCCCCATTCACGGTTGTGGTGTCTGGGCACCTTCCATTCGCTATCATGAGGGAACCTATTATGTCTGCTTCCCCATGCCGGACGAAGGAATCTTTATGAGCACCACCAAGGACCCTTACGGGGATTGGAGCGAGCCAATCAATATTCGACCGGGTGCGGGCTGGATTGATCCTTGTCCTTTCTGGGATGAGGACGGAAAAGCTTATTTGGTGGCAGGTGTGGCCAAGAGTCGTATTGGCTACAAAAGTGTGCTTCATCTGGTGGAAATGCGACCGGACGGGTTGGCGTTAACTGGCGAGGAGAAGGTTATTTTTGATGGGAATCAAAACGGACAGCATACCATTGAGGGCCCCAAGCTTTATAAGCGAAACGGTTGGTATTATATCTTTGCGCCGGCAGGAGGAGTCAAGGAAGGCTGGCAAACGGTTTTGCGGGCAAAGAACATTTACGGTCCTTATGAATTTCGGGTTGTTTTGCGTCGGGGAGATACGGAGATTAACGGGCCGCATCAGGGTGCCTGGGTTGATACGGTAACCGGAGAGGACTGGTTTCTCCATTTTCAGGATGTTTATGCCGCCGGACGAATCCTGCATTTACAGCCTATGAGTTGGGAAAATGACTGGCCTGTTATCGGTGTGGCAAAAGATGGTCGGGAGTTTGGAGAGCCGGTGCTTCGCTATCAAAAGCCTGATGTAGGAAGAAAGGACCTTCCTGTAATGGAGCCGGAATTTTCGGAGGATTTTACAGGGGGAAAACTGGGTCTTTCTTTCCAGTGGAATGCCAATGAGAAGCCGGGCTGGTACCAGATATCCGAGAACGGTCTTTCTCTTTATGCCCAAAAGAGGGATAGTGATTACGTAGATATGCCCAATGTTTTGTTGGAGAAATGGCCGGCACCGGAGTTTTCCGTAATCTACCATTTGGATTTATCGAAGCTTTCGGAGGGGGAAGAGGCCGGTGTAATTTCCATGGGAATGGAATATGGCATCCTGATTTTCCAAAAAAACAGGGAAGAGTTTGAAATCAAAACCGTTTCCGGAAAACAGTTTTTTGAGAAGAACCTTTCAGATCATAACGATGAAACAAACCGCAAATTCGCGTCTCTAAAGCCGGAGGAATCCACCGTTTATGTAAAGTACATGGTGGAACGGATCGGACGCCGGGATTTAAGTGAAACTGAAAAGAATTATCCCTTGGAAAGAGTTACCCTTTGGTACAGTACGGACAAAGAGCAATACACCTTGGCTTTTTCCATGGAAGCGGTCCCGGGACGCTGGGTCGGTGTGAAAAACGGGCTGTTTTGTTGCGGATTGGAGCCAAGGGGAGGAAGCCTTTTGGTAAAGTCCGTGAATTATCACCGTATTTATCACAATCCTGTACAGAGGGGATTCTTTCCGGATCCTTCCGTGGTACGGGTGGGGGAGGACTATTATATGGTGAACTCCTCCTTTCAATATTTTCCCGCCATTCCCATCAGTCATTCCAAAGATATGATTCATTGGGAATTGATTGGGCATGCCATTACCGATCCGGAGGATTTGGACTTGTCCGATATTCGGGACTCCCATGGAATTTGGGCGCCGGATATTGCCTATGAAAACGGTCGCTTTTTTATCTTTGCCACACTTCGATTAAACGGAGACGGCAAGCGGGACAACAATGTGCTGAGACGTCAATTGATGGTATCCTCCGAGAAACCGGAGGGACCTTATTCTCATCCGGTTTGGCTGGAGGTGGATGATATTGATCCCTCCCTTTTCACGGACGTGGACGGGAAACACTATATGCTGATTAGTCCGGGAGTCAATTTGGTTCCTTTGAATGCGGATTGTACCAAGGTCATGGGGGGCAAAATATCGGTATGGCCGGGCACCGGCGAGCGCTGTCCGGAGGGACCGCATTTGCTTCGCCATGGGGAATATTACTATGCAATTTTGGCGGAAGGGGGTACCGGTTACGGACATGGTATCAACGTGGCCCGTTCCAAGAATTTATGGGGGCCTTATGAGCCGTCTCCCTATAATCCGGTGCTTCGACAGACTGATGAGACGGCACCTTTGCAGCGTTGCGGGCATGGAAAACTCATAGAGGATCATCAGGGGAATTGGTGGGTGTATTATCTATGCGGCCGCCCCAACGAAGGAAAATATACCACTATCGGAAGAGAAACAGCATTGGAGCCGGTACAGTGGCTTAAGGACGGCTGGTTTGTCATTAACCATGGACAGGGTCCCAGCCTGGTGAATGAGGCTCCTGAGTTTGTTCAAAATCAGTCGATTCCCCGTACCAGAGATGATTTCGAGGAAGAGGAACTGGATAAACGCTGGCAATTCGTGCGGAAGCCGTCCAAGGGGAATTATTCCCTATCCCAAAGAAAAGGTTGGCTACGTATTTGGACGCAGGATGGAACCTTGTCGGAAATACGCGCCAAGAATACACTGGTTCGAAGAGAGCAGGAACATACTTATATGGCACAAACCAAGCTGGAGTTTTGGCCTTCCGCAAACGGTGAACAGGCAGGATTGACCTGTTATTATTCCACTGCTACCTATGTACGCTTTTCTCTTTGCTATGAAGAAGGACGAAAACTTCAGGTGGTTATGCAGCGAAACCATGGCGAGGAATTGGTTGCCTCTGTTGCTGATGTGAAAGAGCAGGCAGTTTATCTGAAGGTTTGCGTGGATAAATTAACACGTCGGTTTTTCTACAGCTATGACGGGGAAAACTGGGAGCTGGCGGCCACTTTGGACAATTGTGTCTTTTTGTGTGATGAAGGGGTACCGGATGATCCGAAACGACACACCGGTACGCTGGTGGGGATTTATGCCAACAACGGTGGCCGCGGTTCCAGAATCCCGGCAGATTTTGACTTCTTTGAATATGTGGATGATGCCGGATCTTTGTGGAACAAAAAAGAGAAATAGCCAATAAAGGTAATTCGTATTATAATAAATAGAATCTAGAAAAATACGAAACAAATGAGAAGAAACCATGAGATATCAAATTCGAAATGCAATTGTACAGTACGCAGCCGATACCATTTTGGAATGCGTCAATTTTGAAATACATGATAATGAAAAGATTGCCGTGGTAGGTCGAAACGGGTGCGGAAAGACCACACTGCTTAAATTGATTTCCGGCGAGATCAAGATGAGTAACATTGACAGCGATGAATCCTGCGGAATTACCATGAGCGGAAAGCAGAGAATCGGTTACCTGAAGCAAATCAGCTTTCAGGACGGTTCTGTGTCCGTGCGGGAGGAGTTGAAAAAGTCCTTCGCCCCGGTGTTTGCCTGTGAAAAGCGAATGAATGAAATCGAGAGCGAGCTAAAGCAGCGTGAGGACCACAGCCTTTTAATGGAATATGATTTCCTGCAAAAGCAAATGGAGGCTCTTCGAGGCTATTCCTGGATGCAGGATTTGGAGACCATGTTTTTGCGCTTTGGGTTTTCTCTGGAGGATTTGGAACGACCAATCGGCACATTTTCAGGCGGGCAGCAGACCAAGATTGCCTTTATTCAGTTGTTGCTAACCAGACCGGACATACTGCTTTTGGACGAGCCTACCAACCATTTGGATATCACTACCATTGAATGGCTGGAGGATTATCTGAAAAATTATGACAATGCTGTCGTAATTGTGTCCCATGACCGTATGTTTTTGGACCGTGTCATTGATGTGACTTATGAGATTGAGTACGGCAGAATCAAGCGGTACCCGGGCAATTATTCCGCCTTCATGAAGCGCAAGGAAGAGGATTTAATCAAGCAGGAAAGAGACTACGAAGAACAGCAAAAAGAGATTAAACGCCTGACGGAATGGATTGAAAAATGGAAGAATACGCCTACCAAGGTTGCAGCCACCCGTTCCAAAAGAATGGCAATTGAACATATGGTGAAGGTAGAGAAACCAAGGCGTTTTGATACCAGAGCCTTCCGGGCCTTGTTTGAGCCCCTGCGGGAGAGCTACAATGATGTGATTGTGGCCAAAAAGCTTCGTATCGGCTACGATGCGGTGCTTAGTGAAGTGAGTTTTACGCTGAATAAAAAAGAGCGTATGGCGGTAATTGGAGAAAACGGAAAAGGAAAATCCACCTTGTTGAAAACGTTGGTGGGAATTTTACCGGCACTGGGGGGAAGTTTCACCATTGGCACCAACGTGGATTATGCCTACTTCGATCAGCAGAAAGCGGTGCAAAGTCCTGCCAATCCGGCGCAAAGTGTTATGGAGAATTTTTGGGAGGAATACCCGGACCTTTTGCGGGAGGAGGTACGGAGTGCTCTTGGCGCATTTATGTTCTCCGGTGAAGAAGTGGAAAAGAAAATGGGCATGCTTTCCGGCGGAGAAAAGGTTCGACTGGAGTTGTGTAAAATTTTCTATACCAGACCCAATCTGCTGATTTTGGATGAGCCTACAAACCATATGGACTTGATCGGCAAGGAAGCTTTGGAACGGATGCTCTTAAACTTTGACGGAACGGTTCTGTTTGTGTCCCATGACCGATATTTTATCAAGCAGATTGCTACCGGTGTTTTGGAGTTTGGCAAGCAGGAAGTCAGACAATATCAGGGCAGCTATACGGAATATTTGGAGGAAAAAGAAAAGCGGGAGAAGGGCATTATCAGGGATCTCAACAGCCCTCAAAAGCAGGCAGATGCAAAAAGCAGGAGGATCCCACCCTTTCGGATGTTTTTGATAAGAAGGCCTATTACAATCCCGGTAAGATTATTTCCAGACTAAAGCACAGCCTGGAAAAATATGAGGCTTCTCTGGAGGAAAGTGATGGGAAAATCAAGGAGCTTCAGATTGCATTGTGTAATCCGGAGCTTGCTTCCGACTTTGAAAAGCTGATGGAACTGCAAACCCGGTTAGACGAGGAAACCCATAATCAGGAAACGATTCTGGAGAGAATGCTGGAGACGGAGCTGGAGCTTCAGGATATGTTGGAGCAGGAAGGTAAAACAGAGTAAACAGACGATGGAGGTCTTTGGAATTGGGGTTAACACAGGAACTGAGAGACAAGCATTTCCGGGATAATAAGGAATGGTGGAATCGGACGGGAAAGAATCTGGCGGTGCATCCTAAGACCGGTTTTATAGAGAATCAAAATCAACTGGTGCCCATGCATTACGGGAAAGAAATCCCGTTTTTTGATCGTCTGTTTTTTGGGAAAAGACCAATTACCGCGAAAGAGAATTCCTGCGAGGTAATTGCCTTATATAATGTCCTTAAGACCCTGGACGGGGAGGAAAATACCCCTTCTTTTCCGGAGCTTTTACAATGGTTTGAAGGGAAAGGAATATTCCTTTGGGGATATTTTGGCACCCATTTGGGAGCGGTGAAAAAATACTTGCTTTCGAAAGGATACGAAGTAAAGCGTTTGCCCCGGAAACAATTGGACAGGGAAAATCCGGGAGCGGTTTGCTATATTATGATGACCATGAATCACCGGTATAACCTGTTTCGGATGATTCATACGGTCTGTATTACCAAAGAACAGTCGGGTTATGTAATTCATAATGATTACGAGGGTTCAAAGGAGTATAAAAGCCTAAAACAGGCTGTTTTTGGATATCATGAAGGAATCGGTCGACCTTTGGAAGTATTGGAAATTCGAAAGAAAAAGGAACAGGCATGAGAAGATATTACAGTTATTTTCGGGGTATCATCCTCTCTATATTGGCATTTACGGTTGTGGGTATACTTCGTTTGTACGGGGATACTACAGACACCTTTCTTGAGGTGCTGAAGGAAGAGATTATCTTCGTGGTGTTTATTACCATGATTATCATATGGGCTATTTCTGTAAGAACACGCATTATGCACAAAACCATTCGCGACCTGCTTTTTGGGATTGCGGCGATAATGATTTTTTGGGTTTTGGTTCGGGAGGTGAAGTGGCATTTTGCCGAAAAGGTGGACGTGGAACGCTTCCTTTGGTATTGCTATTATATCCCTATGATTGAAATGCCTCTGCTGAGTTTTTTGGCAGCCTTGAAGGTTGGTAAGCCGGAGGATCGTTTAACCCGAAAGTACACCGTCCCCTTATTTCTGGTTTCCGCCCTATTGTCGGGCCTGGCTTTGACCAATGATTTTCACGGATGGATGTTTCGATTGGAAGATTTGCAGGATTTGGAGCATTATTCCTATGGCCCCGGCTTCTTTTTGGTGATTCTTTGGATGTTAGGTTTTGGCCTGTCCACAATTTTGATCATCATTTATAAAAATGCCGTGGAACAGATTGGTATGATTCGTTTTTTACCCCTGCTTTTTGTAGTACTGGGCGTAGCCTACGGAATCCTTTATGCGAAGGATTCCTCCAGTTTTGGAGTGGGATTCGTGGAAATTATGGCGATGTATGATTGGGACACGGTTATGATATGGGAAACCTGTATCGCATTGGGAATGATACCCATCAACAGCCAGTACAAAGAATTTTTTGAAAAGTCCACCATTTGTGCGCAGATTGTGGACCGGAAAGGAAGGACCAGGATTGCCGCCGGAAATGCTTTACCGTTGGAAAGACATGTGTATGAAAGTCTGAAAGAAAACGGCACGGTGACCATTGACGGACATACCGTTTTGCAATATCATCCAATCTCCTGTGGAGCATTGATTTGGCAACAGGATATGGAGGATATTCAAAACCTGGTGACCAAGCTCCAAAACGATCAGCAGGAGCTTCGTGAAAAAAATGCCTTAGAGGATGAGGCCATGAAGGCCCGGATTCGTGAGAATCTCATCGAGGAAAAGAATCGATTGTATACTTTGATTTCCAATGAGATGGAGCCGGGAATCGAAACCATATTGGAGCGTGCGAGACAGTTAAAAGAATCGAAGGACCTGGATGTGTCCAGACAATTTCTGGCCAGAGTAAATATGCTGGGTACCTATATCAAGAGAAGGTCCAATTTCATTATTTTATCCGAGGATGACAAGCTGGTACCCATGGAGGAAATTGCATTTTGTCTTGGTGAAACCCAGAGGAATCTTGCGTACTGCGGACTGCAGTTTTCTTATCGCTTGTATATGGAGGCGGGGCTTGCCCGGAAATGTCTGCTGGAGTTTTATGATACCATAGAAGGGGAACTGAAAAGAGATGCTTTTCGGGTAAAACAGCTGCAGCTGGTTGCAGAGGAGTTTGATGATTATTATCTTTTGACCTTCAGTGTTCCGAAGGAAACAGAGAAAATATATCGTGTGGGAAGGGAGAGAATACGCTATGAATAGCTTTGTTTCGATTCCATATCCGATGCAACTTTTCCTGATTCTTTGTGTCTTAATCAGTTTGATTTGCATATTGCCTATTTTTCTTTTGCTGTGTAAGGAGAAAATATGGGGGGGCAAACTGGTTCTGTCTTTGGTGGGACTGGTTTTGGCTTTTTTAGAGCTTTGTGTTTTGCGATGTACGTTATTGAGGGTGTCTGCACAAGGACTTTTGGCGATCCTTTTGAATCTTCCCTGGGTCACCCATTTGGGAATTATCCTTTTTTTGGTGGCTATTTCCGTCCATGTGTTGGGGAGTGAAATCGAATATCGAAAGCATTATTTTAACAGCAGAAGTATTCGTGAGGCAATGGATAATATGCCCTTGGGCCTGTGTTTCGGAGATTTGCGGGGGTATCCGATTTTAACCAATCGAAGTATGTACCGAATGGCGGAGGAACTTACCGGAGAGACCTTCAACAACAGCAAGGATTTTTGGCTGAAAATCAAAAGAAGTAAGGAACTCAACGGGAATCAAAAAATCAATATATATGCCACCTCGGAGGAACGTATTTACACCTTTGCTATGAAAAACGGGCGTATTTACCAGATTACCAAGAGAAATGTGGAGGTTTACGGAAAATCGTTTGTACAGATGATTGTGTCGGACATTACCTTACAGCATGAGCTTTATCAGGATACCTTGTCAACAAATGAGGAGCTGATGGAGCAGCGTGTGGAGATGCGAGACCTGGCGGACCGACTGATTCAAAGCAATCATGAGGAGGAAATTCTTCGTTATAAAATCCGTATTCACAATGAACTGGGGCAACAAATACTGGCTACGGCAAAGGCTTTGTCCGGAGAGCCTACCCTTGAAGAGTATAGGCAATTGGCGGATGCATGGACGGATTTGGCGAATCGATTCCGGCATCTGGATGAGGAAAAACAGGCCAAGGACCGGGAACTTCTGGAGGAAATATTATCGGTTGCGGATATGATAGGCTGTAAGCTTCAGATAGAGCAGGGATTTCCGGAGGAGGTGCTGCGTCTCCCGATTTTGCGACAGGCAATTCGTGAGGCAATCGTGAATGCGGTACGTCACGGTCACGCGGATGCGGTGGAAATCGGATATACCATACTGCCGGGAAAAATCGATATTTCGATTGCCAATAACGGGGAATTGCCCACAGGTGAATTCCATCGGAAGGGTGGCTTGAAAAATCTTTATGAAGGAATTGTGGGCCGGGGAGGACAACTAAGTACGGAGTGCAAAGATTGTTTTACCCTTCGCATTACACTTCCATATACGCAAGGAGGAGAGGAATGACCAGAATACTAATCGTAGATGATTCCAGACAATCGCAGTTCTTTTTAAAAAGTATTATCGAAACAGATTCGAATCTTTCGGTGGTGGCCACAATCGCCAGTGCAGCCAATGCGGAAATGTACTGTTTGGGGCGAACCGTGGATTTGATTTTGATGGATATTTGTACTGCGGATAACGCCAGCGGACTGGTGGCGGCAAAGAAAATCAAAGAGAATTATCCGGAAATCCGGGTGATTATGGTTACGTCCATGCCGGAGCATTCTTTTCTGGGGAAAGCCAGGGAGGCAGGCTGTGAAGGCTTTTGGTACAAGGAATACGGAGAGGAGGATATCCTGACTGTAATCCATCAGGTCATGGAAGGAAAAAAAGTATTTCCAAAAGAAACACCTGCTATTTCGGTAGGCTTGGCTAAGAGTACAGAGTTTACGGAAAGGGAATATGAGGTGGTTCAGATGCTGGCAGACGGACTGAGCCGGCAGGAAATTGCAGACCGTTTGGATATCTCCCCCAGAACCGTGCGTTTTTATATAGAAGAACTGAAAACCAAGACGGGACACGAAGATACCATGAAAATGGTGGCGGATTTTGTGGAACAAAAATTAATTATTAACAATTTGATATAATACTGCCATTTTTGGCAATGTAAAGATTCCCATTGTTTTGTATAGTGACTATGGGGTATTTGAATAAATAAAGAGGTTATCGATTCACGAACTTGCAATTCATTCGGTAAAGGGTATGCCGAATGAATTGCGATAGCCGCTTAAAATGGTGGAGGGCGCAGGTAACTGCGCTTAATGTATATAATTTATGAAAAGACGGAGGTTTTTAATATGAGTTTATTTGATACTTTGAAGAGTCAGTTGACACATACTGTAAAGGCTAATGTGTCAAAGACGGTAAACAGTGCAGTAAGCGATGCGGTAAATAATATCGGAAAAGGTTTGAATGAGAAGGCAACCTTTAAATTCGATGCGATTCCTACCAGCGTTGAGGAATTGAAAGCGATTCCCGAAGCAAGTCTGGACACTCCTTACAAGGCAGCAGCACTTGCAGTTTTAATTCTTTGCAACTTCGAAAAAAGTGCAGAGACAACTTATGAAATGCTTGATTTCTTAAATGGTCCCGATGATGTAAACAATTATACGAGACAGCACATTAAAGATCGACTGATGGGCAAGACCTACAAGCCTTTCTCTTTCTTCGCAGGTGCTACTCCTGAAAATAATTACATTCCGACCACTCCTTATACCATTACCGTCAGCTCTACCGCTTATTCCTTTGACGAGGAGAACTGGGCTGTATTGTATGTAAAGAGTTCCGGAGCGGATTCACCCAGAGGTATTAAGCTTCGCAAGAAGCCCTCAACCGGCCAGTGGTTTGTAAATGATATTCAGTGTCTTGCAGATATTCGTGTTCCGGTGGCTGCAAATCCTTGGGCATAGGTCTTTTTTAGAGAAGAAATTGTACTGCAGAATAAGAAAAAGGGGTTTTTTCTATGGGTTATGTAGGAGATTACAAGGTTACAAAGGTGCTACGGATGAAATCGGATGATTCCGGCTTCGGTATGGTTCCCATTGAGGAAGCAATTGCCGCAGAGGAAGATCCGCACGATAAGAGTGAGATGGAGAGGGATCGGGATACCATCCTTTCCATTGAGGAGGACGGTAGTTTGTTCTTCCATATGCCGATTCCGGAAGGGGTACCGGAGGAGGAAATCAAAAAGGCCGAGGAGGCCGGCATGGTTGTGAATGGTCAGATTGCGGTGGAACGTATTCCGGGCAAAGAAGAAAATGGGGACTTCTTTATGCAGGATGCATCCAAGTTCCTGACCGGGGAGGAATGGGTAAAGATGAATACCGAGAATCCCGGCGAATTAACAATGATTATGAAGCTGTATCAGAAAATTGATTAGGCAAAACAAGTATGAAAAGGTACGAGAGTATATCAGAAATGGTATGCTCTCAAACTATGTGAAAGGGCAGTTATACAAATGAGAAAGAAATCAATTTGGAAAAAAGGCGCTCTGGGACTTTGCATGGCGCTTGTTTTGGGAATGTGTGGCTGTACACTTCCTACCTCTGCACCAACAGGAGAGACCGGACAGACTGCTTTGACAGAAAGTACGGAGGAAGTAAAAACCACAGAACAATCCCAGGAGAGTCAGAGCGCAGAAACCCAAAAGACAGAAGAGAAAAAGGATAATTCTTCCAAGAATATGGATGCCTTGCTGGGTGACTGGACTCTGGTAGCTTATGAAACAGAAGACTATTATTCCTTCGCAATGGATTATGAAAGCGCGGATCAGTTGTACTTCTACAAAGAGGACGGCGCATACAAGGTAGACTATTATTACGAGGATTATTCTACGGTTGAGATTATCGGTATGAATCCGGTGGAAAAGGCAGAGGCGTTGTCCGAAATCTGTGAAAACCAGGATTGGTCCGTTACGTTTTCCCGCAAGAGAGGAACCCAGGTAGATTATGCGGTGACGTTGTTAAATGAAAATGTTTTATTCATGCAGCAGACCAGCCATAGTGAGTATTATGTGGACGAGAACACCACGGAAACTTATGATTATACGGTGGAGAAAACCTATATTCGCCAGGATGCACAGAATTTCGAGGAACTGGTGGACAGCTTCCGTTATCTGGAAACCGTTACGGTATCCAATATTGAGGAGCTCTTTCAGGCAATCGGTAACAATAAGCACATCATCCTAAAAGAGGGTACTTATAATATTTCGGAACTGGAACTTGAAAAGCGTGATAATCCTTACCTGAATTATGTTTATGTGGACGGAGAGAGCTATACGGTGGAGGAAGATACCATTCAGATTTCTTCTCTGGCAAACCTTTTGATTGAGGGCGAGGCAGGCAAGGAAGTGCGTATCACCACAGAGGACCCCGGCACAGCGCCTATTGCGTTAAGATATTGCGATCACGTGATGCTTCGTAATCTGACACTTGGTCATGATGTGGAAAAGGGTATGTGTTCCGGATCGGTGGTTCATTTGGAAAGCTCGAATAATATCACCATCGAAAACTGTAATCTTTTCGGAAGCGGTACCTATGGCGTGGAGGCCTATGAGTGCTACAGCTTAACCGTGAACGACAGTGATATTTACGAGTGTACCTATGGTTTGGTAAACTTTGTTTCCTGCTCAAATTTCAGTTTTAATCGCTGCAAATTGCGCGACAGTTCTGAATATGCAATGTTTGACATGATGGATTGCTGGACAATCGAATTTAATGATTGCGAGATCAGCAACAATTATACCAATGGTAATATTTGCAACTTTATTGATACATCCAATTGTTATGGCCTTTTGTTTACTCGCTGTGATTTCAAGGATAACCTGTTTGAAGGTTTTTCTTCCGGGGATGCGGACTTTAGCGAGTGCACCATTGACGATACCGAAGCTTCTTTATGGTAACAAGAAAACAGGCGATGAATCCATCGTCTGTTTTTTATAGCTCGGAAGGAAACCGAGCGTACACAAAGCAATTGCGGAAGTCACGAAGTGACGACACTGCGAAGCGGAGGGCAATTGAGAGTATCACAACTTTGATAGAATGGAGAGAATCGTATGAAATCTTATTTGATAGCAGATACCACCAAGGAAGAGCGTATTGAACTGATTAAGCAGTGGATTCCGGATGAGGATGGCATCGAGGATCAGGGTATGGATTTATGGGATGTTTATGCGGATTATATCAATGGCAAAAGAGAGATTGCCGAGATAAATGCCGGTATGACTGGGTCCTTCTATACAGAGGAGGATTTATAAGGGTTTTTCGTGACAAAATAAGCATCATATAGTAGAATAATATGGAAAAATGTTGGGTTTATTTCACGGGATGAGGTTTGGAAATGAAGAAAAAAAGGATGTATAAAGTATTAAGTACATTACTGGCGGGAGGCCTGGTGATTGCCCAGTTGGGAATGCCGGTTCCTGCAAGAGCACAGGAATACGTTCTTTCGGAAGAATATGGAAAGGGTGTAGAACTTGACCTTGGAGGTTGGCATGCACAGAGCCTTCCGGAGGGTGTGAGTCTGTTGGATTCCCCGGAAGCAAAGGCGACGATTACCGATGCCAAATTTGATCCGAGAGACGGCAGCACAGGATATACACTTCCGGCAGTGAGACATCAGGAAAATTATGGTACCTGTTGGGCGCATTCCATGGTATTTGATATGGAATTAAGCTTGATTAAGGCCGGTTATGCAGATGCCTCCACCATTAATTTGTCGGAGCTTCAGACGGCTTATTACGCCAATCATTACGGAAAGACCTGGTCCGACCCGGACGGCGGTTTGGCGGGAGACGGATATTGGTACAATGGCAGTGCTAACTTTTTAACCAAGGGTGTCAATCAGAGTGTGGCAGCCAATATCTGGGGAGATTGGAAGGGCCTGGTACAGGAAACCGCTACCAATGGCTTCCTCTACAATACAACAAACGGAAATGCGCTTTACAGAGCCAGCACCAGTAAAACAGGCGGAGATTACAGACAGGGAGCGGCATATGCAGACAATGCGGCCCATCTGATGCAATATCGTTTGGTGCCTACCGCAGAGCGTGGCGTAATTAAGAACATTATTTTGGAATATGGCACTATGTCCATAACCTATATGGCAGAGCATAAAGATTCCACTGTCTGGAATGCTACCACCAAAGCCTTATATATTCCTCAAAGCTATCAGGACAGCCATACAGCGAATCAATATAATCATGCGGTAAATATTATCGGTTGGGACGATACCTATTCCCGTGATAATTTTGCTACCAAGCCGGAGGGTGACGGTGCATGGATTGTGCGAGGCAGCTGGGGAGCAAATTGGGGCGATAAGGGTTATTTCTATTTGTCCTATTATGATGCAAGCTTGTACAAGGACGGTTATGTGGCCTCTGCGGTTCCTGTTTCCATGGATTATCAGCACAATTATCAGTATGACGGAGCCAGAAAATATGATTATGCATATTCGGACAAGATGGCCAATGTTTTTACTGTTCAGGGAGATTATGAAGCGGTAGAAGGCGCTTATTTTGAAACTTATGGTTCCGGATATACCTATGAGGTTGCGGTGTATACTGATTTTACAGATGAAAATGATCCGGAATCCGGCAGGGTGATTGCTTCTGCATCCGGTGTAACGGATTACCCCGGAAGCTATCGAATTGCTTTTGAAAATGCTCCGGTACTGACCAAGGGTACCAGGTTTGCGGTTGTGGTGGATTTGGATTCTCCTACCGGAAAAAATGTATGGGCATTAATCGATGCCAACTCGGATGATTCTGTTCATTCCGTGGAGAATAAAATCAACCCGGGAGAGACTTATGTAAAATATAATGGGGTGTGGAAAGATGCTACCTCAGCAGATCAGTCCAGCGGATATTATGGATACGGATATTGGTATGGTAACGGTGGAAATGCCCATATCAAAGCCTACACCAACGATGTAGTCCTTACCGCAAATATTACGGAAATTTCCATCGGTATTGCTCAGAACAATTCCGAGGGAATTGTGGCTCAGATCAATGCGACAACGGACATTCCGGCCCAATTGGAATATCGATGGAGTGCGACGAACCAGGGAACCGGAGAAAGCTGGTTGCTGAAGGATTGGACAGCGGACGATGCGGTGCTTGGTTGGAATCCGGACGCTTCCGGAACTTATATCCTGACCGGTGAGGCCAGAGTAGTCGGCACCACGGAGATGAAAACAGCTTCTGAAACAGTAAATTATGCAAAGGCAGAGAACGACATTTATATTAAGGGAAAGTGCCAGATGCCTTATGCAATGATTGCACCGGGAGAAGAGGGATATTTAATCGGTGTGGAAACCAACCAAAACCCGAACCAGTCCCTGCGTTATGAATTAATGATTTTGGATTGTACCTTATTGGCAGAAGGAAAAGATGCCTGGACATGGAGCTCCGGTCAGATTCAAGTGCCCTCCGGCAATGCATTTTGGCAGGTATGGCAACCCCAGTATGGATATTATTGGACCTTGTTCCGTGTATATGATGCAGAGGGCAATCTGATTTGCGAAGATTGCTACGGATTTGCAAATATTTGTTAAGAAAGAAGCCGACTTTGGGTTGGTTATTATACTATAGTGTAAACAAAATGAAAACATCAGCAAAGGGGAGTAGACGATATGTTTGACAGTTCTGTTTTTCAGGTAAATGAATCTAATTTAAGCTCACGTATTTCTCAGGCGACCCATTACTTGGAGGAGTTTGAGAAGGAGGTTGCCAGAGCACAGGGGGCTGCCTCCAATACCTTTCGAAACAAGGAAGATGCATTGGGAAGAATCAAAGTCCTGGTAGAATTTGCACCGGAGGATGACAGGGTTAAGGACTTGTTTGCACGAGCCAAGGCCTGCGTCAAGGGTGGAGCCGGTAATATTTCCACGGTTGATCCTTCCATGACAGTCTATCTGGAGAATGAGGAGAATATTCGAAAACATTTTGCAGAGGTTAGCGAAAAAGCATGGAATGATATTTTGGCTGCAAATACGGAAAATAAGCTGGAGAAGGTATTCCCCACACCGGATTTCAACAAGTATATGCTGGAGGATATGCAGGGCAAAATCGTTGTTCTTGATAATGTGAGATATCCGGAAAACCAGTTCATGGGAAGTACCGGTGAGTATGTTTGGTCCGGAACCCGTTCGGATGGTATGTATTTTGTACGAATTGACGGACGTCAGTGGTTGGGACTTACGAAGCGGTAAAGCGCTATCGCAGACAGGTGGACACCACCTTAATGGATGTGAAGGAATGGACGGTAATCGGTAAGATTTCCGATATTGCCTGCGAAAGCCCGGATGCAAACGAGACACAGCTTTTAGCTCCGGTAATGGCTTGGGAGGTAGAACCGATTGCTCTTTATGTACCCGGCCATGTGTTGGCGGTGTATGATGAAAACGGCGAGCATTCCGGCAAGTTTATCGATGAAGAGAAGGTTGCCGCAATGAAGGAAGCCTGGTATACCGTGAAGGAAGTTCCGGCAGATGTAACACCTGAAAGACTGGTGGAAATCTTTATGTATGCCATCAAGGAAAAGAATTATGATTTGTATGTAGATTGTATCGATCCGGCCAGAAGAGAGTCGCCGGTTCAGAAGAGCCTTTTGAATTATCACTGGGATCTTCATCAGGAGCGATTCCACATCGAATACATTCATGCCAATATTAATGCCGATAAGACCCAGATTAAGGTTACAAAAGGCTATGATGATAACAGCGTGGACACCTTCTTCTTAGATGAGGAGGAGGTTGCCAAGATTAAAGCGGCTTACGGAGAAAAGGAAGAAGAAGCAATTGTTCAGACTGCAGCAATCGACAAGAACGGCAAACAGTTGGGTACACCGGTGAACCATACCTTAAAGCGTGTGGGAGACGGAAGATGGTATATCTCAACATACGAAGTTCGATTCTAAGAGGAGGACAACAAGATGGCAGAAAATATGGAAGAAAAGAATACCGGGGTTGTTCTGGATGAAAACGGAACAGCACTGGATAAGGACGGCAATAAAAAAGAAACCCTGCAGGCAGACTATCTGAAAAAAGCGGATATTATGGGAATGATTTCTGAGGTTACAACGGCTGCCAATGATGCAGTTAAGGCACTTGATAAGGTTTATGCAGGTGCCAGCTATTCAGAGGCTTTTGATACATTGACTCGATTGAGTACCGTCACGACAGGTGGCTCTCATGTGGAATTTGCCAGAAAAAACACCTGGATTACCAATGCGGCTCAAAGAAGCGCCTTTCTTACAAGTGGCGTGGATCAGGGAATTGCAGACAAGCAGTTTATTATTGACTTTTATAAATTGGTAGTGGAGATGGCAGAATTCAGAACTGCTTTTACACAGTTTTTGAATATGTATCTCTCCGATACCGTATTTAACGCTTATCTGGCAATCCGCTTCGAAAACCAGATGAAGGAAATTGCAAAGCCTGATGATGTAGCCTCTATTGCCTGGGCTTTTTCGGAATTTGAAGGAATTTATAAGAGATTGAATGATGCCAAGATTTACGATTCCATTCCGGTAAGTAAATCCCTGTATTCTCCTGCGGAGAATCTGGAAATGGTACTGGATTACATCGACCAGGAAATTATGAAGGAGTCCCATCTTAGCAAGTATTTGATGGGAGCTGGTAAACCTTCGGCAGCTGCCATGAACCAGCTGTATATTTATGACAGAGAGACGAAGGAATTTAACCGTTTTGCATCCCGCAGAGATCCGATTAAACGTTGTGTGGACCTTTGCGCTGAGTTGGATACAAAACTGTCAGTAGGTTATCCGATTGCACCGGATGGTACCCAGTCCTATTTGGAGGCTTATCGTAAGGTTTTGGAAAAAATGGTTATGATTTTCCAAAAGGCGGATGAAGTGATTGAAACCTTCACCACAGAGACACATAATTCACCCTACAGTCTGATGCACTATGATGAATGGATTGTCAATGTTACCCAGAGAAATGGTCTTGGAACTTTATCGAATCCACTCACAGAGGGAACAAATTATCGGGAATTGGCTATGAGCATGATTTCCAGATTCCAGAATTTAGCAAAGACAGTTGCAAAGCTTGCGCCCAACTAGGTTGTGTTTATTTTGACGAAATGACGGAAAGCAGAATGAGAAAAGAGTCGGCAGTGTTGTCGACTCTTTTTGCGGTGAAAGCCTATGAAGCAAAATTGTGTTTGCATGAAATTTTGGTAGATGTAATTAAACCATGAACCCCTTGTCTTCACCGGGCTGGTAGTTTTGGGGGTAGGGCTTTGGGGTATTATTTTTCTCCGGTTTTTCCATGGATGGACCGGCATAGACAGGTGCTATCTGTACATCAGAATCAGGCACGGGTGGAGCGGGTTTTATGGGTTTTGCAGCAGGCTGTGCAGGTTCCGGACCGGCATACACATGTTTGATATGAAAGAAAGAGGAAAAGAAACGCATAAAAGCCTCCTTTTATTTACAATTTGGGTGGGAAAAACTATAATGGATACAAAATAATTATAACACAACAATAAAAGAAAAATAGTATTTTCTGAGGAGAAAAATGAGAAGAAAAAAACATTGCCTGGTTTTCCTGGTTGGTCTCGTGGTGGGAATGCTTTTTTTGCCCGGGTGCGGGGAAAAAACAACTGCCCCTATTCTGCCGGAAAGCCATTCCTTTACACAGGAAGAGACAACAAGCGATTACGTATATTTTACAGAAGAAAGTCAGACTTCCCGGGAAAGTGAAAGTATGTCTTCGGTCTCGGAGGAGAGCATCTCATCAGAAGAAGTGCCCGGAAAACTGATTGTGATTGACCCGGGTCATCAGGCCAAGGGAAATTCGGAAAAAGAACCTATCGGTCCCGGTGCCACGGAAACCAAGGCAAAGGTGTCTTCCGGCACCTATGGTGCCACCAGTGGCCTAAATGAATATGAGTTGACTTTACAGGTTTCCCTGTTGCTTTCGAAGGAGCTGGAGGCCAGAGGGTATCAGGTGCTTTTGACCAGAACGACTCATGATGTGAACCTAAGTAATTCGGAAAGGGCCATGATTGCAAATGATGCGGGAGCGGATGCCTTTCTACGTATTCATGCCAACGGTTCTGAGAAAACCACGGTGGAAGGAGCCTTGACGATTTGCCAGACACCGGAGAATCCTTATAACGGAGAATTGGCTCCAAAGAGCAAGGATTTGGCCACCAAAGTATTGGACGGATTGGTGGCGGAAACAGGCTGTGTACGTGAGAGGGTATGGGAAACAGATACGATGAGTGGTATTAACTGGTGTCAGGTGCCGGCCACAATCGTGGAGATGGGGTATATGTCCAACCCCAGGGAAGATGCATTGATGGCTACAGCAGAATATCAGGAGAAAATAGTCAGAGGAATTGCAGACGGCGTGGATGCTTATTTTTCCTTGGAAAACTAGGTTCTTTCTTGAAAAATGGACCCGAAACGGATATGATTAGATAAGGCTACAAATTAGAAATAAATGATAGAAAAAGGGGATGGCTATGAGCAAAAAAGCATTGGAAAGACCAAAAACAATCCGCAACAAAGAAGCGCATTTTGATGCGTTTGAAAGCGGAAAGGTTTTGTTTGAAAAGAAGAAAAATCATCTTCCGGCAATGGGGTGGAACAGCTGGAATGCTTTTGGTAGCGGAAACACGGAAGAATTGACCAAAAAGATGGCGGATTGCATGGTAGAACTGGGCTTGGACAAGTTGGGATATTCTTATGTGGTTTTAGATGACGGATGCTATAAATCAAAGCGTGAGAAGGGTAAGCTTTCTCACGAGAATATAAAGTTCCCAGGCGATTTTAAGGCACTGTCGGATTATATTCATG
>DCGY01000094.1:0-274 GCA_002314715.1 Lachnospiraceae bacterium UBA1766
AGAAATTAGAGATAATTTCTCACAGTATCCTAAGGGCTGGAAACTATAAAATACTAAAGAATAAGGGGATGTATTATATATGGATAAACCAACCGTTGTTAAATCTCACGATATTCATTTGGATACAGAATATGCATCATGGATTCATGAGGTAAAGGAACGATATAGAAATACTCAGATAAAAGCAGCTGTAAAAGTGAATTCGGAACAGCTGTTGTTTAACTGGATGCTTGGAAGAGACCTTGTAACACGCAAGGCCGAAGAAAAATGGGGA
>DCGY01000094.1:295-4419 GCA_002314715.1 Lachnospiraceae bacterium UBA1766
CCGGAATTGTTGAACAGGTTAGTTTGGATTTGCAGAATGAATTTCCAAATATAAAGGGATTTTCTGCTAGAAACCTTTGGAATATGAAGAAGTGGTATCTCTTTTATTCTTCATCTTCACAATTTGAAAACAAAATAAAGCATATTGCTGATTCGTTAAATACTTCAGTTATAAAACTGCACCAAGTTGGTGCAGAAATACAAGAAGTAGATTTTCTGCACCAAGCTGGTGCAGAAATAGCATTTCCATCGTTGTTTTCATATATCCCGTGGCGACATCATGTTGAAATAATTACAAAATGCAAAGATATAAATGAATCATTATTTTATATTCAGCGCACCATACAAGAAGGCTGGAGCCGTGCAGCTTTGTTAAATGCAATTGAAGCTGATTTGTATCACAAAACAGGTGGAGCAATCACAAATTTTGAACAGCACTTGGAACTGACACAAAGCAAGCTTGCAAAAGAAATAACTAAGGAAACATATGATTTAGGGTTTATTTCATTACCACCAGAATATGATGAAAATGATTTAGAAGATGCATTAGAGCAAAATATAACTCAGTTTTTACTGGAGCTTGGTACCGGCTTTGCATTTGTTGGGCGACAGAAAGAAATTGTTGTTGCTGGTAAGACAAGAAAAATTGATATGCTCTTTTATCATATAAAACTTAGATGTTACGTAGTTGTAGAATTAAAGGTTACAGCCTTTGATCCAGAGTTTGCCGGTAAATTAAATTTTTACGTTAATGCAGTTAATGAGCTAATTAAAACAGAGAATGAAAATCCTACTATTGGTCTGCTTATCTGCAAAGATATGAATCAAACAGAGGTACAATGGGCTTTCCAGGGAATACAGACACCTATGGGAGTGGCTACATATAACCAAGTACAGATAAAAGAAATTACTGATGCACTACCATCAGTTGAAGAAATACAGAAAAGAATTGAACTTGCCGAGATAGAATTCAATTTAAATAAAAACCCAAAATAATGAAATCGTTTAGCATGAAACGAAAAAAGGCATCACCTGATGCCTTTTTTGTTGACATTCCGGTCTACTAGTTGTAAACTATATCTAATCTACAAAGAGTAGACTAAGGAGGTGCAATATGGGCGATATAAAACTAGGAGTAGTAGAATCACGCTTTGCAGATATTATTTGGAGTAATGAACCACTCTCTTCAAGAGAACTAGTCGAGCGTGCGAAAGCAGAATTAAACTGGAATAAATCAACAACTTACACTATTCTCAAAAGACTTTGTGATCGTGGCATTTTTCAAAACAACAATGGTACTGTGACATCAATACTTGGAAAAGATGAATTTTTTGCAGTTCAAAGTGAGCAGTTTGTAGATGAAACCTTTGATGGATCTTTGCCTGCTTTTATTGCTGCATTTACTCAAAGAAAAAAGCTTAGCAAAAATGAGATTGATGAAATACAGGCTATGATTGATGCCGCCAGAAAGGAGTAATCATGGAAAAAATATTTCTTGATGTCCTTAATATGAGTCTGACTGCAAGTATTATTATAGTTGCAGTTATTGTTATTAGACTGGCCCTTAAGAAGGCTCCTAAATGGGTTACATGCCTTCTATGGGGAGTTGTCGGTTTTAGATTACTATGTCCTTTTACTATAGAAAGTGCATTGAGTCTTATTCCAGCAAAGGAACCTATTCCATCAGATATTGCGATGATGACAAAGCCTCAAATCGATACAGGAATACCATCTATCAATCATGCTGTGAATCCGGTAATAATAGAATCTTTTTCTCCTACACCTGTAGCTAGTGCTAATCCATTACAAATTGTGTCTTTCATTGCTACAAATGTATGGATTATTGGAATTGTAATTTTGCTTATATACGCACTTATTAGTTATTTAAGGTTATGGAACAAAGTCAGAGGTTCTTTTTCACTTTCAGATAGTATAAAGCTTAATGATTACATTGATTCACCATTTATTTTAGGTGTGATTAGACCTACAATATTCATCCCTTCAGACATGCGAGATGATCAGCTCACACATGTTATAGCACATGAACAGGCTCATATTAAACGTCTGGATTATCTTTGGAAGCCACTGGGCTTTATTCTTCTGACCATTCATTGGTTTAATCCTCTTGTATGGGTTGCATATATTTTGTTATGTAAAGATATTGAAATTGCATGTGATGAAAAAGTAATTTCAGTTATGGAAAAGTCTGATGCGGTATCATATTCGCAGACGCTTCTGTCATGCAGTACTACTCGTCGTAGTATTCTTGTATGTCCGTTGGCATTTGGTGAAGTATCAGTAAAAGAGCGTATAAAGCATGTGCTGAATTATAGAAAACCTGCATTTTGGATTGTGATTATATCAGGACTTGCCGTAGTAGCTTTAGCGGTATGCTTCTTAACAAATCCAAAAAGTGAAAAAAACAAAGTGGAGGAATCCCAGGAACAATTTGGCGATAATGGTATAAGCGGGCAAAACATTGAGGCAAATGATAATTTAGTTTCAAACGAATTAATAATAGATATTAACCAGGCAATCATTGATAACTGCTCTAACAATTTTTCCGATAACAGCCTTTATAAAGCTGCAAGCTTTGTAAGACTCGGACAAGAAAATATTTCAGATTCTAATACTGAGCAGATTTTTACAATATATGGAACCATGCTCTATTTGGAAGCAAGTGTAGATGAAAAAGGAATTCATGAAGATTCTGGATCAGCTGGTCCAATTGCACTTACTTTTAAGCGAGATGTTGTAAATAATTCATACGAATTAATTGAATATTGGACGCCTGGAGACGGTAATCTTTTTGTAAAAGATATTAAAAATAAGTTTCCTGAGTCTATTGCCGAAGATGCAATAGATACGCAAAAATACATATACCAAAAGACTATGAGCTGTTATGCGCAAATTGTTGAATCAGCGGAGATAAACACCAATGCTGTTATTGGTCGACTGCTAGATTTGCTGGTTCAGGAAGTGGGTCCTTCAGGAACGGCAAATCTATCTGAGCAGGCAATGTTATATCAACGTGAACTAATCTATTATGGTGATTATACTTTAGCCTATCAAAATAAGTTCAAGGATGATTTTGATGGCATAAGAAAAGAATTGCTTGATGCAGTTTGTGATGAAATTGAAGCTTATATGACTACTTATAATAGCGTCATCTCGGAAATTATTTTTGAGAATGGTGTGAATTTACCTTCAGAGGAAATCACTAATATTGAATCTGAAGAGGAAATATTGGATTACCTTGCTTCTCTTCCAGACAATGCGCAAGATTTAACTAATAAAGGTGGCTTTGTAATTACACATAATGCCATATATGGAATGCATTATTTCTCTGAGTTTATGACAATGTACTACTCGAAAAGTCCAGCCAATTTGTTGCTTGGTCAATATACTACAGAAGGCGATTTGGTATTATCTTTTCTGCAGTTTGATGGAGAAACAATAAAATTAACAGTTGATAGCAGACGAGATAATTTTGCTGGCAATGGCGCAAAAGTTTATTCATATCGCTATAAAACAATTGAATGTGATGAATCGATTGAAACAAATGGGGATCTACTTGAAACCATTATCTTAAAAGAGGGTATTGATATTCCGAAAAATGAAACTCAAGGTGACTTGTCTGCGCAGTATTTCCTAGGCTCTTTCTGTATGGGCAATACCCATGCTAAAGTTGATAGGAATCTTGCTTATCATGAAGTGTCAACAAAATTTGATGAATCAACCATACTCAGAAAAAGAGACAGTATTTCCTGCATAATCGTCACTAACTGCATTACAGGTGATGTTAAAAAATATGCTATATGGGATAGCAGCAATGGATTTAATATGATTATGGATGCCATATATAAGCTGGATATAAAGCCTGGCAGCGATGATGATTATAGATTCGGTAAGCTATACCAGATTTATTTGTGCGATGAAGAGGAGGTTGTTTACCAGACAATAGCTCCATATCAGGATGCGACCATTATTGATTATAAGTTTTATGATGGCACCGATAATGGAACTTCTAATAACCTGTTGTGTACGGTAGATGAGGTGTTTAATCAATGACTTTAGGGGTTCCCTAAGGGGTTCCCTCGCGGGAGACGGTGCTGGAAGCCCCTT
>DCGY01000094.1:4456-19932 GCA_002314715.1 Lachnospiraceae bacterium UBA1766
TCAAGTCCCATCTTCCGCATTATATAAAATGAAAATGACTCAGACTTATGTCTGGGTCATTTTTTATTAGAGTCCCATTATTATTGAAAAATGCGTTGATTCTGTTATAATAGAATAAAAGTTGCGTTAGGTCATAGGTTCCTTAGTAGAAATGGACAGAATCAGAATGCAAGGGGTAAGGGATTATGAAGCACCGGAAGAAAAATTGTAATAAAGGATTCACCCTGGTAGAGTTAATCGTGGTGTTGGTTATTTTGGCGATTTTGGCGGCAGTTTCGGTTCCGGCATTGTTGGGATATATCGATCGGGCCAAGGATTCGGAAGTTTTACAGGATGCAGAGTATATCATGAAGGCCGTACAAACCAAAACCATAGAAGCATACGCAAAAGGGAAACTGCATATCAATGGCAAAAACAGTGAGATTAAAACAGATGGGTCCAATTATCCTACCCTATATGATATTGGGTTGCTGCTGGAGGACAGAGGAGGCTTTGGTGATCCCGGAGGAGATTATGGCTGGAATGGTAAGCAGGTCGTTGTGAACGGATTTGGTAATACAAAAAACGTAAAGGTCAGAGGCAATAAACATTTTATATGCCAGATATCGGACCGCGGGAAAATACTGCGACTGACATATTGTAATGGAAAACGCATGGTGACCTATACACAAGAAGATGGTTTTGTAATCGAAGATACAATTTGTCAAAAAGGAGATAAGGAGCAAACCACTTATAATTATCTTTGTGTCGGTGATGCTACAACAAATGATTATAATAATATTGTAAAGAATTACTTTTTTGATAAGACGAAATGGCGCTAAAACGAAAAGGGGGAACAGTGGTTTCTCTTTTTTTGGCGGGATAGAAACGAAAATTATTTTCCGTTCTTGAAAATAATGAAAAAAGTGTTATTATATATGTGTAGAAGACAAAATATGAGAGAAACATGTTAATGGAAAAGATGAAAACATGTAAAAGTGTGTGGAGGTGGAATCAATATGGCAATGTCATTCGGTTCGATTTTTAAGAAAAAGAGTGATAATGTAATAGAGTTTCGTGGAAAGACAGTTGAGTACGAAGTGCAGAAGGAAGCCGGAAAAACCACGATATTATTAGGGCACGATAAGAAAATTAAGAATGGTTGGAATGAACCGATTTGGCTTCGTGTTTTATTTGAACATGCAGACGGACATATGACGATTTCTGCTACAAAGGCGGATGCCGGCAGTGCGGATGGTAAGGTTTTATATGCAAATTATCCTACTGTTTTGAGACCGGAATTCTTCCCTTTGGAGAATGATGAGATTCAGCAATTGGTGGATCTTGTGACTGAAAAAGATCGTGCAAAAGATACGGAAGCAAGTGAATAAGGAAAAGGAAATCCCAGAGGGCTTGAGAAATCAGTGACTCTGGGTTTTTTTTGGGAAATTAAATGAGGGAACATTTTTAAACTTGTAAAGAATTCAAAATAGGTATCCGATATAAGAATCAGATACCTATTTTTATGTCCGAAAAGGATTTCGGGCGTTTCGTACAATCAAGGAGGATTGAAATTATGGCAGGAATGAATGTAAGCAGTGTGCTTCAGGCTTATCAGACACAAAATCAGGTAAGTCAGAGCAAGGCAACAGAGTCAAAAACAGAAGCGGCGGAAGCAAATTCCGTCAGCAAGATGAATCTGGGCAAGACGGTTGGAGAACCCAAATTGTCTGAAACGGCACAAAAGTATTACAACCAGTTAAAAAAGAAATTTGGACAATATGATTTTATTTTGGTGAGTGCGCAGGAAAAGGAGAATGCCCGTGCAAATGCGGGAAGCTATGCCAACAGCCTAAAAACCGTAGTACTGATTGATGAAGAAAAAATCGAAAAGATGGCTACGGACGAAAATTTCCGCAAGCAGTATGAGAGTATTTTGAGTGGGGCAACCAATCAGATCAACCAGATTAAAGCTGCCGCTGAAAAAAACGGGGCAAATCTTCAAGGTGTGGTTATGCAGGTAAATGATAATGGCACCACATCCTTCTTTGCTGCATTAAAGAAGACCAATGAGGCGCAGCAGGAACGTCTTGAAAAGAAGGCGGAAGAGAAAAAGGCGGCCAAGAAAGAGGCGGAAAAGAAGGCGGCCAAAAAGGAACAGGAGGAACGATTGCAGGAGGATTCCGAAATCGTTACGATTATGGCAGATTCCCTTGAGAGCCTGATTCAGAAAATAGAAGAATACAATTTCAATGAGCGAAGCAATTCTGTCCAAACCGAGGGTGAAAAAATGGTTGGACAGAATATCGATTTCAGAGGTTAGCCTATAAGGATGACGAAGGGGGAAGATTGTAATGCAGGTCAATTTTGTGGAAATGAGGGCACCTGCGCAAACGGCATTTGGTGGGGGTGTTTCAAGTACCATTGATTTATCATTATAAAAAGGACGGAGAAAGATTCATGGGTTGTGTGTACTTTATTCGACATGGACAGACCATTTGGAATGTGGAAAATAAAATATGCGGAGCAACGGATATTGCCCTGACAGAGCTTGGACATGAGCAGGCGCTGGAGACCGGACGTAAGCTTTTGGAGCAGGGAATTTCGGCGGATGAAATTCTGTATTCTCCCCTGATTCGTGCCAAAGATACAGCACTTCATATTTCGGAAATGACCGGAATCCCTGCGAGAGTGGAAGAACGATTAAAGGAGCAGAATTTCGGAAAATACGAATCTACGGCCAGAAACGGGGAGGAATTTCAACAGGCAAAAAAACAGTTTGTGTGTCGTTATGAAGGCGGGGAATCCATGCTGCATTTAGCACAAAGAATTTATAATTTGCTGGATGAAATCAAACAATCCGACAAAACCTATATTTTGGTGGCCCATAACGGTATTGCCCGAGTGATTCAGTCTTATTTCTTTGAAATGACCAATGACGAGTATTCTGCTTATGGGGTGCCCAATTGCTCCATTACAAAGTATGATTTTTAAGTTCGCTTAAAATAACAAAAATTACCTCTTTCAAAATTCGAACAGATGTTCTATAATATGAACTGAAAAGAGGTAATAGGCATGAGCAGAGCAATAGAAAGGTATATGTTGGCGGATGTGATTTGCCAGCATAAGCGAGATAAGACGTTAGTGCCATTAAAGATTCGCTTGGCGGATGAGGACGGAGAATTTCATATTTATCAGGTTAAAGCCTACAAGGAATTGGGCCCGGGGGATGTGTATTGTATGCCCAATGAAATTGTGGTGGGCAATAATCATTTAAAAGCCTTCGATTGCAAGATTCTTGTTTTTGATCAGATTAAGATAATCCGTTTGTTTTACAATTCTTATGAGAATTTATGGAAAGTATATTATATAAACTGAGAGCCCGGTGGAATTCGCCGGGCTCTCATAGCGAGGAAGGAAAACAAGCACTTTTTCATAAAAATAGGTGCAATTATAGAAAATTAGTGTATAATGTTATCTGTCTAATTTTACGTAAAGGCAGGTTTGGGCTCTTGAAACACATCAAAAATACAATTTTATACGGTATTTGCCTGCTTTTGGTATGCATTTTTTGCAAAGGAGCAGTAAATGCGGCGAATCAGACGACGGATTTTCATCGGTTGGCGGTAGAATCCATGCCGGAAGATTTGGCACAAAAAAACGATTTATCCTTGATGGCTCAGGTAAATAATCGGGAAGAATTTACATGGAATCCCACCATCGCGACAGAAATGGATTTGCTGAAAAACGGATACCCGGATATTCCTCAAGTAAAGATAGAGATAGAAAATACAAATTTGATTAACAAACAGGACTATGTTTCCGCAGTTATTACCATTGTGGACCCAAGCGGAACCTATCGAATCGTCAAGGATGACGAAGCCCTGATAAAAATACGCGGTAATTTTACATCGGAGCGGGATAAAAAACCTTACAATATTAAGTTTTCCGGAAAAGTATCGGTGCTCGGTATGAGTGAAGGGAAAAAATGGTGCCTTTTGGCCAATCGATATGATAAAAGTCTGATTCGTAACCGGCTGGTTTATGATATGGCAAGCAAATTGCGCTTTGATTATACGCCGGAGACCCGGTATGCGGATGTATGGTTAAATGATACTTATTTGGGGAATTATTTGATTACCACTCCGATAGAAGTAAAAAAGAATCGGGTAAATATTGATGTTGAGCAGGGGGATTTCCTGTTAGAGAGAGAAAAGAGTCGTGAAGAGGCCGGAGTTACATATATTACCTCGCCCTATTACGGATTCCGGTTGGCATTTAATGAACCGGAAGTACCTACTGACGAGCAATATCAGCAGGTAAAGGATATTTTGACCAATGTGGATCGGGCCATTGCCAGTCGGGATATGGAACAGTTGCGGCAGGTATTGGATGTAGATTCGTTTATTGATTTGTATGTCATCAGTGAATTCTTCAAAAATCAGGACGTGGATTTTAGCTCCACACGTTTTTATTGCAAGAACGGCATTTTATATGCAGGGCCTATTTGGGATGCGGATTTATCCATGGGAAACCAGAACCCCTGGGTATATGAAGATATGAATGTAAATGAACCAAAAGCATTGTTCGCAATCGAAGGACAGTGGATTCGTCAACTTATGAAAATAGAAGAATTCGCAAAAGAATTTGCAATGCGTTATCTGGAATTGCAGCCGATTATGGTAAATGTTTACCGGGATAACGAATTGGGCAAAAATCAGATTGATTTACTGCAGGAGCAATACGGCGAAGCCTTTTTGAGGGATTCGCAAGTGGCAGGCTGGAATTTGGTATCCAGTGGTTTGGATGATGTACCGTTCCCGGAGTACATTCAGAATGTAGAATATATTCGTACCTGGCTAAAGACCAGAAATGAGTGGCTGGTGGAATATTTCTGTGGGATCGCAGGAGTGGAAGTAACAGATTTCATCCGGTCGGAAAGTGCAGAAAGTCAGGAAAGCGACGATAGCACAAGCACTGTGGAAGAAATAGAAAATGTAAGTAGTTCAAGTAGTTCGGAGGAAGCAGTTTGAGTGAAGATATTCAGGAAACTGAAGTAAAAATACAAGAAAATACAGTAGAGAAGACCGAAGAAATCACAGAACAAACCACGGTAGAAATTACAGCGGAAGATACAGAGGAAGTCGTGGAAGAAAATTCTGTGGAAAGTGCGGCAAAAGACGCGACGGAAGCGGTGAAGGACGAAATTTCGGATGAAATACCAAAAAAGAAACGCAGGTTTTCGATTGGACGATACATCGGACAGTTTTTTCTTTTGCTGATTTCCATTGTGCTGGTTTGTTTTATCGGCCTATACTCGCTTATATATGTGATTTGCCATGGCCCTTCTCAGACCGCGGGAAATTTGTTTGTTTCTACGATTTTGGAGACCGGTGCCATGCAATTTCTGGCATCCTGGTATTACAGTGAAGAGGAAATAATGGCCATTACCAATCAAAACAGTATGATAGGTACCGAGGAGAATGTGAATACAGAACTTGTGGTGCCCCAAAAGGGTGGCGCAGATATGGAAGGAGAGGCAGATTTTGACCTGAATGCCATTGAGATTTATGACGTGAATGGGCGTACCTTCGCGGCAAAAATGATGGTGGTAAACGATCCTTCCCGCGTAAAAGTTTCCACGATTTATCCCTGGTCGGACGAGAATCACAGCAAAAACGGTATCCCCCTGGAGGACCATGTAAAAAAAGGGGATAATATCGGTGGTATTAATGCGGGAATTTACGTAAACGGGGGCCACTGGGGCGGAAGACCCAAGGGACTGGTGGTTTGTGAGGGAGAAATCCAGTTTAACGAGCCGGAACCGGGTGACGTAATGATTGGTTTTAATGAAGATAATATTTTGGTGATTCAGGCTACGGGAAACATGACGGCGAAGGAAGTGGAACAGCTGGTAAAGGATGAGAAGATTCGGGATGCTGTTACCTTCAAGGATGAGATGAATAAGGACTCCAATCATTTCACTCAGCTGATTATTAATGGAAAAGCAAGAGAAATCAACGGAAATGGAAGTGGCGCAAATCCAAGAACGGCAATCGGGCAAAGAGCGGATGGCGCAGTTTTATTGTTGGTGACCGACGGAAGAGGCGCCTCCGGACATTTGGGGGCAACTGCGTCTGATTTATTATCCATCATGCAGCAATATGGTGCGGTTAATGCAGCCAATTTGGATGGTGGAAGTTCTTCTGCCATGTATTACGAAGATCATTATGAGATGAACAGCGTTACCCTAGTTTATTCCACTGACTCCTGGAATTTACCGACTACCTTGGTAGTGGAAAGGAGGGACTAAGTATGGAAGAACAAAAAAAGACCAACTGGCGTGGCTTTTGGAAAGTGTATTTTGTTATTCTTCTGTTGTTAGCACTCTTTTGGGCGGCATTGATTTTCCGCGTTTACAATTTACTGGAAGGTTATGAGCAGTCTCAACCCAAGTATTTAATGAATCACATTGTGGAGGTGGTAAAGTCCGGTGAGGTGGACCGTTACCTGAATTTTGAGGAATATGCCACGAAATTCGAATCCAAGGAAATGTGCCGGGAGGTTTTCAGAGAATACCTGGAAAACAAGGAGATTACGTATAGGCTTCTTTCCGAAAATGTGGGAAATTACAGTCAAACCTACGGACTCTATGCGGATGATGTAAAAATAGCGGATGTGATTCTTGGAGAATACAATGTACGTACGATTTTATCGTTCTTCTCTATCGGGGATTGGACAATGGAATCGGCATTTTTTGATTATCCCGAGGAACGAAATGCAGTTCAGATTTCAGTCCCAAGTATTTATACTGTGACGGTAAATGGAGTAGAATTGACCGAAAAGGAATATCTATCCCAACCGGAGAAAATGACTCAATTTCAGTATGTGGAGGAGTATACCACGAACGTTCCAAAGATGGTTACTTATCGGGTGGAAGGCTTTATGGACAAGCCGAATATTCAGGTGCTGGATTTGGACGGACGGGCAATTGACATAAAAGAGACCTGGGACAATGGGGAAGCATTGCTTACCATGAATGATTTTGTAACAGAGGATATGGATTCGGATTTGATGCAAATGGCATTGGACAATGCGATTCGTTACTCCAATTACTTCACCAGAGATTTGGAAGGGGCACGCAAAAGCGTGGAACCGATTGCGGATATGTTTCCGGAAGGCTCTTATTTCCTGGAGATTGCAGATCAGTACAGACGCAGGGATATGTGGATGTTTAATTCTCATAAGACACCGGTATTTTCCAACGAACAGGTAAATAATTATGTTCGATATTCCGATGAGTTGTTTTCTTGCGAGGTTTCTTTCCAAAAGGAAATGCTTCTCACACAGACCAGGACAATTCGAAGAGATTCCAGCAACACCAAGTTTTTTTATGGCCTGATGGATGGAGAATGGAAGATTTTTGATATTATTTCACTGGTTTCGGAAACGATTGAGGAGTAGCATTGCAAAAACGGAAGGATTGTGTTACACTATTATGTAGGATAGTATAGGCACGGATGCCGATTTTGTTACAGACATTTGGGATACAAGGAGGTAAAAGGTATGGGTATCAGTATTAATGTGAATACGAAACAGGATTATTCCTATTTGTTTTCTTCTTTAAATAAAAGTGATTCCACCGGAATGAGCAGCTTGCTTGGGGATTATGCAAGCATTAAAAACGGTAGTTATGGCAAGCTTATGAAAGCTTACTATAAAGGAAATGCAAAAGATGAAGTAAATACTTTGGCTAAGAAGAATTCTACAGATGTAAAGCAGACCCAGGAAGTGAAAAATCTGACCAAGGTTTCTGCCAACACGGATGCGCTTAAAACTTCTGCCGACAAATTGTTGGAAAAGGGAAGCGATTCCGTTTACGAGAAGTCTGCCGAAGATATTTATCAGGCAGTAAGCGATTTCGTAAAGGATTATAATTCTGTAGTTTCTTCTGCGGAGGATATCAATGACAGCTTAACGATTAATCGTGTGGGCTCCATGGAATCCAATACAACTTTGTATGCGAAGCAGCTTGCAAATGTGGGAATTACCGTGAAGTCGGACAATACACTTGCAATTGACAAAGATGCATTTTTACAGGCCGATATGAAGCAGGTTCAGTCCTTATTCCAGGGGGCAGGTTCCTTTGGCTATCAAACCTCAGCACAGGCTTCTTTGATTGATTATGCGGCAGATCATGCGGCAAATCAGAACAGCACCTATACCCAGAGTGGACTTTTTAACAGCAGTTCCACCGGTAATCTTTTTAACAGTTATTTTTAGGTTGAGAAAAGTATTGACAATTGTGTGAAAAACAGATACAATACTTTTTGTTCGCAGGAATGGCGGAATTGGCAGACGCGCACGGTTCAGGTCCGTGTGATAGCAATATCATGAGGGTTCAAGTCCCTTTTCCTGCATGGAAAGTCAGACAGGTTTGTCTGGCTTTCTTTTTGTTTTCGATTTCTTTTCGAAAGAATTTATGATATAATGCAGACAGAAATCTTTTTCGCAGGGAGGATTCTGAATGGATACAAAAAAAGGACCCTTAAAAGGGGATGCGCTGGTTAACAAGGTTGTATTAATTGTTATGGAAATCATAAATACGGCATTGATTTTCGGTTATATATCGGATTTCCTTACCGGTACTTCCACATTATTGTATTTTGTGATTTTTGAGATTGCCGCAATCTCTACATTTTTCCTGGTGCCTATTGCTTACAAGTTATGGCCGGTGAAGATGAAATATATTGCCCTGGTCTGTTTTGCGGTTGTCTATACCATTGGTTGTATGGGGGCGCATGTGGACGTGGCCTTTGTAATGGTATTTCCCATAGCCGTTATATTTGTATTATATTATGACTATAAACTGATTCGGATTCTGACTATGGTGTTTGGTGTTGTGTGTACTCTGGACATTCTGGTAATCCTATTTGTCTTGAAAAGATTGCATTCCGGTGTGGAGATTAACTCCTCCGTACTTTTGATGGAGTTTTTGGGAACCATTATTTTCCTGATTGCGGTTCGTGTGGTAACCAAGATTTCCATTCAGAACAACAATGAAAAGATTGAAACGATTCAAGCCGTAGCAGAAAAGGTAAATGCGTCCATTAAGAATATCAATGTTGAAATTGTTCAATTGGATGAATCTGCCAAGGTTGTAAAGAATGCCATGGAAGAAATTAACAGCGGTGTGGGAAATGCAGCGGAAGCGGTTCAGCACCAGTTGGTACAGACGGAGGCGATTCAGGATCGTATTGAGAGTGTACAGGCAGCAGCCGGCAGTATTTCCGATAATATTGCAAGTACCCTTTCTTCGGTAGAAGCAGGTAATCGTGAGGTAACCACACTGGTATCGCAGGCAGATACCTCTGTAGAAATCAGCAATAAGGTTACCAAAGATTTGTCTGAACTTCGGGAACGTGTGGAGGCAATGCGTTCCATTACAAAGATTATTGAGAACATTGCATTTCAAACCAATATTATGGCTTTAAACGCCAATGTGGAAGCGGCCAGAGCAGGTGAGGCGGGACTTGGATTTGCGGTGGTTGCTACCGAGATTTCCAATATGTCGGCCAAGACCAAACAGGCTACCGATGATATCGCGGAACTGATTTCCAATGCGGAGAAATCCCTGAAGGAATTAATGCAATCCATCGAAGAAATGAGCGCTGTGATTCTTTCGGAGAAAACCCAAACAACTCAGACGACAGAGGTGTTCTCCGATATTCAGAAGAGTACGGTTGAGGTAAGGGAGTACTTAAATCAGTTTATGCAGTATATTTCCGGTTTGACCGAGGCAAATCGTGAGATTGTTCAGTCCGTGCAGACGATTTCCGCAGCGACCGAGCAGGTGAATGCTCTGACCAATGAGGCCATGAATATGGAAGGAAACAATGCTATGGCAGTACAAAGTATTGCAAAGCAGGTTGGAGAGTTGGCCAATACACAGTAATTCAATAGCTTTTTCTATTGGGAGTGGTTGAAAGACCACTCCCTTTTTTGCTATAATGGAGTATTGATATGTATGACGGAAATGGGTTAGAAGGACGGTTTTCATGGATAAAATAGAAAAATATTATAATAAATTTAACGAAGAGAAACGTTTGGATACCAGACATGGGCAAATGGAGTACCGTGTTACAATGCATTACATAGAACGGTGTCTGGAGACGGTCCGGAAGGAACGGAATCCAAAGGAGAAGAAGGACATTCAAATCCTTGATATCGGCGCCGGTACGGGTAGATACAGTGTGCCATTATGTGAGGCAGGATATTCTGTGACAGCGGTGGAGCTGGTGAAATACAACCTGGGTATTCTAAAAAAGAAAAGCAGTCAGGTGGTGGCTATGCAGGGAAATGCGCTTCGGTTAAAAAAATTGCAGGATAACACCTTTGATGTGACACTGTTATTTGGACCTATGTACCATTTAATGACTTTTGAGGAGAAACTGCAGGCCCTTAAGGAAGCCAAGCGTGTTACCAAGCCGGGAGGATATATTCTTGTGGCATATATTATGAATGAGTATGCTGTAATGGTTTATGGTGTACAGGAAAATCAACTGAAAGCCAGCAAGGAGAATGGGCTTTTGGACGAACACTTCCATACAGTACCCCATGAAGAAAGCCTTTATGATTTTGTACGACTCGAAGATATAAATTCTTTGACAGAGCAAGCGCAGTTGGAACGGGTTACCATTCTTTCACCGGATGGACCGGTAAATTATATGCGTCCTTTTGTAAACAAATTGGATGAAGAAAGTTTTGAACTTTTGGTGCAGTATCAAATGATGACCTGTGAGCGGCAGGATTTAATCGGAGCCGGTGCGCATACGGTAGATATTTTAAGAAAGAACGGATGAAATACATGAAGTAGGGGTGGCTTATGGAACAGGGAAGTCTGGCGGAACAGTATTTGAATCGGGCTGTTTTAAAGATGGTAAAAGCATCGAAAGAAAAGGCAGAGGTGGGGCCGGGAATTGGCAACGATTATGCCTGCGTAGATGACCGAATTTTGGCGGATGGATTTGGTGTGACTCCGGAGATTGCCTGGTACAAGGCATGGAATAATCTGCTTTGCTCCCTGGGAACGGGAATCGGTGCAAGAGTGACATACCTTTTGCCAAAGCACATCAAGGAGTCGCAGATTCGAGATTACACAGAGCGTATCGCAAAGTTGGCAGAGGTAAGTGGCATAGCTCTTTTGGGAGGGCATTCTCAGGTTTCGGAAGGCTTTCGGGAACCACAATTTCTGGTGCATATGCTGGGACGAAAGGGAACTTTTGTGCCAAACAAAAAGGCAATTAAGCCCGGTTGCGACCTGGTGATGGTGGGTAAAACCGGAATCTTGGGCACAAATCTGCTATTGGAAAAATATAAAGACAAGCAAATGAAAAAATATGCCCCCCGTTTTTTGGAGGAGGCAGCATTTTCGCAGGAGGATTATTCGATTGCAGAGGCGGTTAAGGAATTGCAATCGGCTATGGGGGATATTTATTACCTGCATGATGTTTCCTGTGGCGGGATATATACCGCATTATGGCAGCTGGGAGTATGGTCAGGGAAAGGCTTTTTGGTAGATAACCGAAGGATTCCCATTGCCCAGGCCACGGTAGAAATTTGCGAATGCTTTCAGGTAAATCCATATTATTTGGATGGGACGGGAGCATTGCTTTTCCTCTGTAAACAGGGACGTGCCATTGCAGAAAAAATGCGAAAGGCGGGATTGGAGGCATCGGTGATCGGAGAAATCACGGAGCAAAAAGAAAAATTGGTGGAATTCGCCGAGGGAGAATTCAGAACGTTGTCTCCGGAAGGATGCGATTCCATTTATCAGGACTTTTCGTGACGAAAATTTCGCTATCACAATTCCCTTCGGAATTCAAACCAGAAGTTAGTTTTGCAATCAACTTACTTCAATTTTTTTAAAACAAAAAAAGGAATTTCGTATATTTGACAGAATAATATAAGTAGAGTGCTTTGGTATCATAAGAAAAAGAAGATTTAATTGACATTTTGTCGGAAATGGATGAGATACTATGACGATTAGAGAAAATTTGGAGCAGTATGAACAGGAATATTTAAGTCCTTATGCGGCACTTAGCAAGAATTCAAAAGGCAGAATGAAGGAAGAGGAGCAGTGTGATATTCGTCCGGTTTTTCAGCGAGATAGAGATCGAATCATCCACTGTAAGGCTTTCCGCCGATTGAAGGATAAAACCCAGGTGTTTTTAACACCGGAAGGAGATCATTACCGTACACGACTGACGCATACTTTGGAGGTTTCTCAGAATGCGAGAACCATTGCCAAGGCCTTGAAGCTGAATGAGGATTTGGTAGAAGCTATTGCACTGGGACATGATTTGGGCCATACACCTTTTGGACATGCAGGAGAGAGAGCGTTGAATCGTGTGTGTCCCCTTGGATTTGAACATAGTCAGCAAAGTGTCCGTACGGTAGATCGTTTGGAAAAAGACGGACAAGGATTAAATCTTACATATGAGGTTCGTGATGGTATCCGCAATCACCAGACCAGCGGCAGACCCCATACCCTGGAGGGTAAGGTAGTGCGCTTCTCCGATAAGATTGCATATATTCATCATGATATGGATGATGCGGTAAGAGCCGGTATTTTGACAGAGATGGATGTACCTTCCGATATCCGTGCGATTCTTGGTTCTACCCCGGGCGAGCGCTTGGATTGTTTTATTCATGATATCGTAACCAACAGCAAGGATAAAAATGATATCGTTATGTCGGAGTCGGTGGCCAACGCCATGAAAAATATTCGACAGTTTATGTTTGAAAATGTTTATAAGAATCCATTGGCCAAGAGCGAAGAAAGTAAAGCGGAAGCCTTGATGGAGACATTATATCACTACTATCTGAAGCATTTGGATGAAATGCCGGAAGAATTTTTGGAACTTATTTCGGACGGAGAGACCAAGGAACAGGTGGTTTGTGACTATGTAGGTGCTATGAGTGATCGATTTGCCATAGCTGTTTATGAATCGTTGTTTGTTCCCAAGAGTTGGCAGATTTAGGAAAAACATTTGATTCAGGTGAGGAAAATATGTATTATTCGGACGAATTAATAGAAGAAATACGTACAAAAAGTGATATTGCCAATGTCATATCCGGGTATGTGAAGCTTCAGAAAAAAGGTGCCAATTATTGGGGCTGTTGTCCGTTTCACAACGAGAAAACACCTTCCTTTTCCGTATCGGAAAACAAGCAGATGTATCATTGCTTCGGTTGCGGTGTCAGTGGAAATGTGTATACATTTTTGATGAAATACGAAAACTACACTTTCCCGGAGGCTGTGAAGGAGCTGGCGCATCGAGTGGGTGTGGATTTGCCGGAAGTGGAGTATACGGAAGAGCAAAAGGCCAGGGCGGACAAGAAGGCCAGACTTTTGGAAATTAATAAGGAAGCAGCGAAATTTTTCTTTTACCAGTTACGGTCTCCTCATGGAGAAAACGGCTATAACTATTTGAAAAAGCGTGAACTGACCGATGAGACCATGCAGAAATTTGGACTGGGATATGCGGAGAAAAACGGTAATAATCTAATTCAATATTTGATAAATAAGGGCTTTCCCGAGAATCTGATTATAGAGGCCGGGTTGGCCAATCATTCGGAGAGAAGCGGAGTGAACAGCCTGTTTTGGAACCGGGTTATGTTTCCGATTCAGGATGCAAACCACCGTGTAATCGGTTTTGGAGGCCGTGTGATGGGAGATGGAGAACCCAAGTATCTAAACTCTCCGGAGACACCGGTATTCGATAAACGAAGGAATTTGTTCGGTTTAAACTTTGCCAGAACCGCCAGAAGCGGGGATATGATTCTGTGCGAGGGTTATATGGATGTCATTTCGATGCATCAGGCCGGATTTACCCAGGCGGTGGCATCTCTTGGAACTGCGTTTACGGCAGAACAGGCCCATATTCTGCACCGATATACCGATACGGTACTTTTGGCTTATGACAGCGACGGTGCCGGTGTGAAGGCAGCCCTTCGGGCAATCGGATTGTTGCGGGATGAGGGCATGACCGGTAAGGTAATCAATATGCGACCGTATAAGGATCCGGATGAATTTATGAAGAACCTGGGCAGGGAAGCTTTTGAAGAGCGTATACGGGATGCGGAAAACAGCTTCTTCTTTGAAATACGTATGCTGGAGACGCAATTTGATACCAAGGACCCTGAAGGAAAGACGAAATTTCATCGGGAAATTGCCAGAAAACTCTGTGAGTTTGAAGAGGACGTAGAGCGAGACAATTATTTACAGGCAGTTGCCGAGAAGTATTATATCGGTGTTGAAAACTTGCGTAAGCTTGTATTTAATTATGCGACGCAGACAGGTGCTGCAAAGCCGCTGGAGAGACCGAGAAATACAAATCAGGCCAAGGCTACACCGGAAGAAAACGGAAAAAAAGCCCAAAGACTTCTTTTGACCTGGATATCGGATGATGCGGATATTTATCCGAAAATCAAAAGCTATATCAGTCTGGATGATTTTACGGATGAATTATATAAAAGCGTTGCGGGAAAACTTTTTGAGAGCATTGAACGGAACGAATTCAGTCCTGCAGCAATTATCAGTTCTTTCCAGGATGAGGAAGGACAGGCTCAGGCAGCGGAGCTGTTTAATACCAATCTCCCGGAAGAAATATCCGGAGAAGACAAAGAACAGGCTATTCATGATATTATCATGACGGTTAAAAAGAGCAGTTATGAATATTATATGTCCAAAACAGGTACGGACATTAATGCGCTGATGTTGGCGATAGAGAGGAAAAAAGCCTTGGAAACCCTGCAGAAAACGCATATCAGCCTGACGTAAGAAAAGATACTGCCAAACAGGCAGAAATATACAATCAGTACAATTAGTTTGGGAAGGATGGAACCACAAAAATGGAAGAAAACACACAGGTAAAATTTGACGAGAAAGTAAAAGAACTGCTGTCTATGGCAAAGAAAAAGAAAAACGTTCTGGAGTATCAGGAGGTTAGCGATTTCTTTTCGGATATGACCTTGGAAGAGGAGCAGTTCGAGAAGATTCTTGAGGTTTTGGAACAGAACAATGTAGACGTATTGCGTATCACCGATGATGACGATGATGAAATTGTTTTGACCGATGAGGACGATGTAGATGTAGAAAATATTGACTTATCCATTCCGGACGGTGTCAGCATTGAGGACCCGGTACGTATGTACTTAAAGGAAATCGGTAAGGTTCCGCTTTTGTCTGCGGAGGAAGAAATTGAACTTGCAAAGAGAATGGAGTTTGGCGATCAGGAGGCAAAGAAGAGACTTGCAGAAGCAAACCTTCGTCTGGTTGTAAGTATTGCAAAGAGATATGTGGGACGTGGTATGCTGTTTCTTGACTTGATTCAGGAGGGTAACCTTGGTCTGATTAAGGCAGTAGAGAAGTTTGATTATCGTAAGGGTTATAAGTTTTCTACCTACGCTACCTGGTGGATTCGTCAGGCAAT
>DCGY01000094.1:20073-20196 GCA_002314715.1 Lachnospiraceae bacterium UBA1766
CAGAAGAGATGAATATGCCGGTTGAACGTGTAAGAGAAATTCTGAAAATCAGCCAGGAGCCGGTATCTTTGGAAACCCCTATCGGTGAGGAAGAGGATAGCCATCTTGGAGATTTCATTCAGG
>DCGY01000025.1 GCA_002314715.1 Lachnospiraceae bacterium UBA1766
CCGAAAATGACATCTTTATAATACAGTATACCCTCAATAAAGCATTTTGCAATCATTTTATCTAATTTTTTCGCCATTTACGGCATTAAAATTAGATTGATATTATATTAGAACACAAAAAAATAACCTATTAACGTTATAATCGTTAAACAGTACGAGTAAACGTTAAAAGGTTTGTCCCGGGTTCATATATGCTAATTCATCTATCACATATAGTATTCTATGTTGCCGAAAACGTATAAGAAGCGTATATTTTTCAAAAATGTCCGGCCACGATTTGCCGCATTTTGCCGCGATGTGCAGCATTTTATTCATCTGTCATGCTCTTTTGCCGTGGCATACGAAGAGGTATACTTCGATTCCGCTATTCAAAAAATCCTTATCATACTCAAAGGATAAATAAGCTTTTGTAAGATCTTGATGAATAATACCTATTAATGCCAAGAGGATTTTGAACAGGTTTTCTAACTGCACAGATTCCCCCCTTTTTCCAATCGGGATATACTTCTCTTTGAAACCCCTGTTTTATGTTGCTATGTTATTCAACCGAATCAACTGACTTAAAAGTTATATATGAAACGGTATCCGTACTTAAATCGTCCTTACGCATATAGCTGGCATTATATTTTACTCCATTGTCGTCACGTATTTCAAACGTATATATATATTGACCTGCTGTAATTCCATAATCATACATTTGAAAATTACATTTCTTAATCGTGTAATTGCCTCCATAATTATCATGCAAATATGTCAACACATACGCATATTCTGTATCATAGTTTTTCTTCTCTTTACAAGCTACTAACATACACATTATAAACGTCATAAGCACCAACGCATGTATTTTCTTTTTCATAATATCATCCTTTTCCCCAAAAAATATTTGATGTTTCTATTATTTTCTATTAGCCGTAACAACCTGTTTTACTGTTTCACTCGGATTGGTAAGTTCTTGAAGCCATTATTTATACCCCGAATTTGGAAAAAATTTTAGTCTTCCAGTTTCTTCCATCGATTTGAAAGGAAGAAACAGCCGCCAATAACAAAGGGCATAAATCCGGCGATGGCATCGCCAAGCCAGAAGCCCTGGGGACCCATTTCAAGTTTCCAACCCATGATATATGCCAGCGAAATACGGGCAATCATTCCATCAATAATGGCAACCAGGAGATTTAGCTTTGAATTTCCGGAACCATTGATTATAGCGAAGCCAAAGGTTCTGGTGACAGCGCCAAAGGCATTTACAACGCTTGGAAGGATGATTATGGATACACTTGCCAGAATCGCCTCATCACTGGTAAATAGGCCTACCACGGCCTCAGGGAAGGTAATCAACACGGCGATATATACCAATACAATTGCAAAAGTGCTGCCGGAAGCCCAAAGAAGAATTTTGGGTACACGGTCGAATTTTTTTGCGCCGAGGTTTTGACCAACCATGGATCCTGCGGCAGTGGTCAGAGACATACTGAGGATACCAACAAGCATATTCAATTTATTCAGTACACCGGCACATGCGGAAGCTACTACACCGAAAGAATTTACCCATGCGGCCACTACCGTCATGGAAATGGTAATAGCGGCGGATTGAATTGCCATGGGGATGCCTAGGGCACATAGCTTTTGAATGGTAAGTTTGCGGGGAATAAAGCTACTTAACTTAAAGTCAAAACCAAAGCTTTCCTTGTGTTTATAGAAATAGACCAGAGCAAATAAAAAGCTGACAGCCTGGCCGATGACGGTTGCCAATGCCGCTCCAATGACCTCCATCTGAAATACAGCGACAAATAGGATGTCCAAAATAATATTGAGCACGGAAGCAATTGCCACGAACATAAAGGGTCTCTTGGAGTCTCCCATTCCGCGCATGATGGCGCTGACAATGTTGTAGCCATATATAAAGATTAATCCCAGCATACAGACAATGGTATAGTCCATGGTGTATTGATAAGCTTCCTGTGGGGTATTAACCAGATTTAACAGCCAGTCTCGGATAAAATAGCAGGCAACAGACATAACGATTGCGGCAGTCAACAGTAATGTAAACATAGTACCGATGGTATCTTTTACCGACTCCATGTCCTTTTCACCTACAGATTTGGCGATAATGATCTGTCCGGCACCGGCAAATCCCATTACTACGAAATTTAAAATACTTAAGATATTTCCGCCGGTTGCGACTGCGGACATACCATTTCCACCGATGAATTGTCCTACAACCACCATATCTACGATATTGTAGATTGCCTGTAATGCATTTGATACAAACAGGGGAGCCGCAAACATAAGTAACAGTTTCGGTACGCTTCCGTTTGTTAAGTCTTTAATCATTGATTTATTCTTTTCCATTGTTTTTCAGCTAACTTCTCTTTCTTTTCTTCGATTTCCTGTTTTAACTGCTTCATCTCGTCGGTAGCCGTTTCTTCGTTGTAGAGCATGCTCAATAAAGCTTCCTGCTTGTCCAGAATAGTGTTTCGCATGGAATTGGATGTCTCCAAATTACTTATCAATTGGTCTTTTTCTTCAACGACTCTCTGCCCGATGGCACCGAGGGCTTGTTCTGCTTCTTTGCGCATTCTTTCGGTCTCGGATTTGATGGCATCCATTCTGGCGGTAATTTTCTCGGTTTTGTAAATTACGTCAGGATAAGCTTCTGCAAATCTGCGGTGGAATAAGGATTTATCACTCAAAAGTTCGCGAATTTCCTTGCTGATTGCTTCGGTATTGTCTGCCTCGGAACACTCTACGCCCTGTTTTACCAGTTTCATAACGAAAAAGGACATAACATTATCCGCAAAATAAATGGCGCATAAAACACCGACCAATATCTCGCGGGTCAAAAGACTTGCTTTTTCAAACAAACTTAAAAGTATTGGATTTGCAATATAAATAATTGCAAGTCCGCCGATACCGAATAGAATCAGGTTTCCTATCCAAACTCGTCCGTTTAAATTCATGGGTTTTTGACCGTAATCCCACCATCTTGCATGGAATTTCTTCTCCATCACATAGCTAGCTATATATTCGATAAAACCACATACGATAAAGGATACCACGAAGGTGGTTCCGACAGAGGAATCATAAGGTTTTACCGCCTCTACGGAAAGGGTAATAAACACTGCGCCCCAACCGTAGATGGGAAGACATGGCCCCATAAGAAAGCCACGATTGATAAACCGATGAAATTGCCTGTATTTCAGAGTTACTTCGATGCACCATCCTATCAGTGCAAATGAAAAGAATAACAGCACAATATTAATAAAGTAATCCATAAGTCAATGCCTTTCTTGATTTTGGTGGAAAGAAGGAATTGCTGTTTTGCTGATTTATTCATTGGGATTTAAGATTCCGTAAAGAATGATATCCTCAAATTTGTCGATCTTCCAGACGTGCTTCTTCTGCAATCCTTCTCGTTCCATTCCTGCTTTTTCCATCACACGTCCTGAAGCGGGGTTATACGTAAAAAAGCGGGCGTTTATTTTGTGAAATTTTTTTACATCAAAACCATACTGAATAATCGCTTTTGCAGCTTCTGTGGCAATTCCTTTATTCCAATGATTTGGGTCAATCCAGTAACCGATTTCGCCCATATTGGAGTTTAAATCGACGCCCATACCCATACAGCCATATAATTCGCCCGTTTGTTTATCGGTAATTGCATAATCATAATAATAGTCCTTTGAAAAGTTCTCGTCCTGGTGATTAATCCACCATGTTGCAGATTCCTCGGTATAGGGATGAGGCAATGCCAAGGTACCCTTATATACCTCTTCCGTATTGCAAATAGCGGCAACACGAGCCGCATCACTCAAAACAAATCTTCTCAGAAGAAGTCTTTCTGTTTCCATCGAATTGTTCTGCGGATCAAATTTAAACATGTATCTCTCCTATTTTACTCGATTTAATGGTTTTTATTATAGTTTCCCTTCGTTTCATCCGGAAAAAAACATGGTCTCTCCGGGTACAAATATTTTAAACTTCTGGGTTCTGTATTCGCAATATAAATAGTCCACAAAAGTCCAAAGCTTCTCTGTAGGTCATATTACCCATCGGGTTATTGCGAAGGCGCTTCCAGTCGTGACCATTGATAGGAACAAACATAAAATCAAAAGGTCCCTTTGAAAGGAGTGTAACTGCTAATTGTGCGTCAGCAACACAATCAGAAAGATAAAGATCAAAGCAAATGGTTATGTTATTTCGGCGAATAATAATGCCATCCTGGCCTGCATACTGGATTTCTGTCATACGATACCTCTTGGAATGGTTTCAGATTTTTGACACTTCTATTATACCAGATTTTTGGAAGATTTGCATATGGTATATCGAAGTGTGTGTATGGGAAGATTTGTATCGAAATGTGCCAAATATACGGAATCTCCAACATTTATGGACAAGGACTGCAGGTAGGTAATACGTACTTTGACACTAGTGGAACCATAACGAATCATCGCATAGGGTTTTACCAAATTGATTCGACCGCGGCGACTGCGTTTTTCCAGGACTTTTCCATCAGAAATACGATATTTGTGGGTTCGGATACAGTTATATTTCATAAAAGACAGGATAATATAGGTTCCGATGAGCAAAATATATAAAGTGGACAGAAGCAGGCCGGTATTGTTTACCGGAATAGGCTCTGTTTCCTTTGCGGATTCTACAGACGCTGCCAAGAAAGCTGCTTTTCGCTCTTCCAAGATGGAAGCGACTTTTTCGTAATCGATATTGGCATCATATTCAGCCAGAAAACTGTCATAATAGGCCTGGTATGCTTCTTCATCGTAAGTTATTTCGCCGGTTGCCGCAGTTTTTTCCTTATCGATAAAGTTGGTTTTTGTATGCCATGTCTTGCCGTCTGCATATGCAGTACGGTCCCCGTACAATTCTGTAATAATGGATGCTTCGGTTTCCGTGAAATTTATGAGGCTTGTGGATTCTCTTTCGGATGTGGCAGATGATCGGTCCCGGGTCATAAATAAAACCACTACGGCAATGACCGTAATCAATAATGCGAAAAATGTTTTAAAAATAAAATTGTTTCGTTCGGATTGCTGCAATAGCTCGTGTTCCATTGTGTTTGCGGTGCGTAATTCTTCCATAAATCCCCCTTGAAAATCGTGTTTTTTATAATTGGTCCTATTTAATCATTATAGGTGTTCCCTTTTTGAAAGGAAAGAGAAAACAGCGCATGATAAAAGGTCTTAACATGCATTCTTTTCCACCACGTAAAAAAGGCTATTTACATAGCCTTTTTATAATACGCTTCCAAGCGCTCTCTTCCCAATTCAAAAACCGGTTTCATAGCCGGGTCAAAGTGAGTACCCATTGACTCCAGCATAATCTGCTCCGCTTCCTTAAAACTCAAGGATTCCTTGTAGCAACGTTTGCTTACCAATGCATCATAAACATCTGCAATGGCCATGATTCGCGCTTCCAAGGGAATGGATTCTCCGGACAGACCATCCGGATAGCCTGTACCATTCCATTTTTCATGATGATGACGGGCCACATTGTAGGCGATGTTTACGAAATGATCTTCTTCAATGCCTCGAAGTATTTTTTCTACAATCACTCCGCTTTCGGAGGCATGAGATTTCATAATCTCAAACTCTGCATCTGTAAACCTGGCGGGTTTCTGCAAAATATTGTCGGAAATGGCTATTTTCCCCAAATCATGCATAGGGGCTGCTTTCGTCAAATCCCTTTTAAACTCTTCCTTCAAGTCCATAAGGTGGTTTTCGGTAATAACCTCCAAAAGGATGTGCACGACATCACTGGTACGCATGATGTGCCCGCCGGTATTTCCGTCTCTGGATTCTACCATCTGAGCCATTCCCAGAATTGTTTTCTCCTGAATAAAACGGATTTGCTTTGTCTTGATTTCTACATTTTTCTCCAATTCCTCATTGTACTGTTCCGTCAATTCCAGCATTCTGTAATGTTCGGTCTCATCCACTAACTCCATGGTGAAGCCGATACATCGGCCCCAGAAGTTGTTTAGGGAATGTACCTCGGAATCATAAATCTTGTCCCCCAATTCATATTTACCGCTTCGAAAATGTTTATGCCCTTTTTCCTGTCTGGTTTTCTCAGCCAGTTTTTCGATTTCTTTTATTAATTCCTGTAATTTGTCGCTGGGGGATGCAATATAGGTTCCGACTTTGCAGTTTGCCAGCTCCGGGAAAATACGATAGGCACAGGGATTGGCTCCCATATATTTCAATTTGGCATTAAAGGATAAAAAACCGACGTTTTCCAAATGCTCCTGAACGATGCCTTTATTCTCCTCCACAGTATACATGTTGGAGTCCATAATCGGTTTTAAACAGCTCATCATCAAAAAGAAATATGCAATCGGTATAATATCCATATCCAATTTCAAGAGTCGCTGTACCGTATAGCTTATAACAATGATAGCCGCACAGGAAACGATAATCCATACACTGCTTCTTCGAACGGATTTTTTATGCATAAGAGAATAAACAATGGCTGCCAGAGATGCAATTAGGTAAAAATATAAAAGAATTAAATACAGATTATGGAGAGGTGCATATTCTTTTATATAATAGTGTTTCCCGTTCTGAATATAAAAGTCGACTGAATTGTAATAAATAGTGCTGTAGCCAATGGAACAAACCGCCACATACAAAAGGAGAGATATCGTGGACATCATCAATCGAAGCCATTTGTGGATGTTGATATGGCAAACCTCGCACATGGTAAAGAAAAACAACATTGGGACAAAGCAACCGCCCACATAGTAGATTTTCGTAGAAAGGATAGCTGCATCTAAACTCTCTGCCAATGAAAGAGAGATAAATCCAAGATCTGATATGATAATAAAGATCATCATAATATGGTGAGAAATACTTTGTTTCACATCGGCGAGACAAAGCCAGGCATACATCAATATGCATATCGTTAGGCTAGTCAAATAGAAACCAATCATGATTCATTTCCTCTTATTTGTATATTTTACTTTGTACGTATTCTTCCAACTCTTTGGTCAGGTAGATAGCAGAAAATCCATATCCGCCGGAGGTCCATTCCAGGACGATATGATTCTCAAACTCGCATAAGCTGACCGTTTCGTACTGTAATTTATCTTTTGAATAGGCAGAGATTTGATAATGAGCACCTTGTTCTTCGTATGTGCCGTTGCAGATACCATCTCCATGCGTCTCATAGAGTGATCGGATTTCAAACACCTTCGCAGGATCAAAGTCCTCACTGATAAGCATGGTTTCTCCGTCTGTCAGTTTATTTATCTTTGTTGTCAGATGGTCGGGATTGTAATAGAACTGTCGAATTGCCTCCAGATCCTTCTTGTCACAATATAATTTGCCGACCCGTTCCATATAGTATATTTCGTATCCACTCTCATTCTTTATGGTCGAAATATAATACTTGGTGCCGCTTTCTCCAATGGAAAGAACACCTTCTTCGGTAAGCTTTTTCTCGCTGGGAGTATTCAGGAAATCAGCCTGAACCAGTTCCAAGCCTTTATAGGTAAAACCCTCTCGCCAGTTCTGTCCGGTTTCCACATAGGCTTTATATTCCGCATTCTTAAATCGTCTTTCAGAGCTTGCCTGTTCCAATGATCCAAGAAGTAAGATGCCTCCTACCGGGAGAACAAATAATACAAATCCTCCGAGATTAAATAAAATCGTAAAGATAATCAGTACGATATGATTTTTCTTTTTACAACATTTTCGGATGATGCAGATTAGATCTAAAAGAAGCGCGATACCGAAAAGGCAAATGCCTATCAATACGACAATTAATGCAAAACC
>DCGY01000017.1 GCA_002314715.1 Lachnospiraceae bacterium UBA1766
GGTAGAGCACTTCACTCGTAATGAAGGGGTCGTGGGTTCGAGTCCCATTTTCAGCTTTCCCAAAATAAAACAAAGGAGGAAAAAAAGTTGGGTAATTTTTTTAACAGTATTTTGTCCATCATCCCTAATTGTATTTATGCCATTTTTTGGTTGATTGTAGCTTTTGTTGCAGCTTCAATCGTAAAGGGACTTGTAACAAAACTTCTGAAGGCTTTAAAGGCAGAGCAGTACTTAAGCAAACTTGGCGTAAAGGATACCGCTACCAATAGCTCTATCGTTTTCGTAGGTAAGCTTGCATATTGTTTGACTTTCTTGCTCTTCTTACCTGCTATTTTGAATAGACTTGGAATGAATACCGTATCTGATCCGATTCTCAGAGTTGTAAATTCTTTCCTTGCGTTTATTCCCAATGTAGTAGCAGCAGCAATTATTCTTATCGTTGGTCTTTTCATTGCAAAGATTCTTAAGGAGCTTTTGGTTCCCGTATTGAAGGCAATCAAGATTGATGCGCTTCAGGCTAAAGCAGGTATTCAGACCGGTGAGAACAATTCATTTTCTGTAATCATTGCAAATTGTGTTTACGCTGTAATTGTTCTTCTTGTTATTACTGCAGCATTAAATCAGTTAGGTGTTGCTACCATTGCAGCTCCTGCAAATAACATTGTTAGCGCAATCTTCGGATACATTCCCGGATTTATTGCAGCAATCTTGATTATTGCAATCGGTGTGTTTGTAGCAAAGCTTGTTGCAAAGGTTCTTCAGTCTGTATTGGCAGGTGTTGGTGCGGATTCTTTTGTAGAGAAAGTTACCGGTACTCCCGCAAAGACTTCTCTTTCTAAGCTGATTGCTGAGATTGTTAAATATGTATTGGTTATCATCTTTGTTGTTCAGGGTATTTCCGCATTAAAGCTTCCTGTACTTGCTTCCGTAGGTACTTCCATCATCGCTTACATGCCTGCAGTTCTTGCAGCTGTAGCTATTTTGTTGGTAGGTATTTTCGCCGGAAACGCTGTAGAAAAGTTGATTGCTAAGAAGTTCCCTACCGCAAAGGGTACTGCTGTAATCGCTAAGATTGCAATTTATGTATTGGTTGGCTTCCTTTGCTTAAGCCAGTTGGGAATCGCTACCAAGATCGTAGAGACAACCTTCATCTTAATCGTAGCTGGTCTTGCTATTGCATTTGCTGTAGCATTTGGTATTGGTGGACGTCAGTTCGCAGCAAATACCTTAGACAAGCTTGAGAAGAAAATGGACGACAATAAATAATTTATTTCGTTTCAAAAGCTAACAAAACCTCACAGGTCAATGACCTGTGGGTTTTTTTATTGCCTTGTTTTCGAATAGAGTAATGCAGTGATAGAAGATATATGCCATAAAACATAGGAGTAATATGGACGCAATTACCTGCGTTAATTGGAAAGTTTGGGAGCCATAAATAATAAGATATCCCAAGCCCTTTCTTGCAGATAAAAATTCTCCGATTATTACGCCAACCAAAGACAATCCAATATTAACTTTCGTGATGGAAAGAAGAATTGGTATGGTTTGTGGAAAAACCACCAGTTGAAAGGTTTGCATACGTGTTCCGCCCAATGTTTGAATGAGGATTTCTTTTTCCGGTTCCGTTTGTAAATATCCGTTATAAATGCTTATTATGGAACCAAAAACGGCTACGGAAATACCGGCAATAATGATTGTATCGATTCCGCTTCCCAACCATACCAGTAAAAGTGGGGCTAATGCGGACTTTGGCAGGCTGTTTAGAATTACCAGGTAGGGTTCCAGTACTTTGGACAGACTTTTTTGAAACCAAAGCAGGGTTGCAACGGCTATACTAATCATTGTTACCAACAGAAAACTGCAAGCGGTTTCAAGAAATGTCATACCGATATGGGACAGTAAGGTTCCTTCGGATAAACTATGAACATAAAAAGAAAGAATCCTTTTGGGAGAGGAAAAGAAAAAGGAATCTATCCAACCGAAATCGGAGGACAGTTCCCATAGGAGAAGAAAACCAATACAGATGAAAAACTGTGTCAGTTTAATTTTCCGGTTTTTCCGTTTCCTCATTTGGAGATATGCTTGTTGTCTATTGCTTGTTGGTTGAATTCTCATGATTTAGATCCTCCCATAGTAAATTAAAATAATTATGAAATTCCGGACACTTGCTCGCAGATAAATAAGAATTATCTTTGGAACTTAATTGAATCGGGATATTACGTATGACGGTAGCGGGTCTTTTGGAAAGAACGATAATTCGGTCGGAAAGACTGATTGCTTCCGCTAAATCGTGCGTAATCAGTATGACAGTCTTTTTGGTTTGACGAATTAATCTGCATATATCAGAAGAAACATTTAATCTTGTCTGATAATCAAGTGCACTAAAGGGTTCGTCTAACAAAAGTAAATCCGGCTTAAGGGCCAAGGTGCGAATAAGTGCAGCCCTTTGCTTCATTCCTCCGGATAATTGGGAAGGATAACAGTGACGAAACCGATCCAGTCCGTATTCTTTTAGTAACGTATTTACATATTCCAAATGCATCGGTGTTTTCTGTTTGGTTATTTCCAAACCCAGCATTACATTTTGTTCAATGGTTCGCCATTCCAACAGCTGGTCCTTTTGTAACATATAACCGATAGGTCTTTGGATGTTACTGCCTGCATTACAGTTGAAAGAGATTTCTCCTTCTTCCGGCAAAAGTAATCCGGCGATAATCGATAAAAGGGTAGACTTTCCACATCCGCTGGGACCGACGATTGCAATAAATTCGCCTTCCCGAACGGAAAAATTGATATGATGAAGTGCGGCGGTTTCTTCTTGCGGACTGTGATAGGAGTAACCAATATTATGAAGTGTTAAAAAATTCGACATAAGAAAGACCGATTGGGTAAGGTTTCTTGATTCTATTGTATGGAAAAGTTGAAAAAAAGTGATTTCTGAAAAAGAAGACTTTATTGCATAAATATTTTATTTGTGGTATCATTTTATGAAGTCTATTTTGAGATAAAGGCAAACAGAGGAAGGAAAGTACCATGGCACAACTTTGGGGCGGACGATTTACAAAGGAAACTGACCAAATGGTCTATGACTTTAATGCGTCCATTACATTTGATCAAAGATTATTTGAAGAAGATATAGAAGGCAGCATTGCCCATGTAACCATGATGGCAAAGCAAGGTGTCCTTACCCAGGAGGAAAAGGAAAGTATTATTGCCGGATTAAACAGCATCAAGACCGATGTAGAATCCGGAGCTTTGGAGATCAGTACGAAATTTGAAGATATTCACAGCTTTGTGGAGGCAAATTTGATTGATCGTATTGGCGATGCCGGTAAGAAAATGCATACCGGTAGAAGCCGTAACGATCAGGTGGCATTGGACATGCGTCTGTATACTCGTAAGCAGGTGGTGATTGTAGATGATTTGCTGCGTGGATTATTGGAAGTGATTCTAAAAACCATGGAAGAGAACCTGGATACGTATATGCCCGGTTTTACGCATTTACAAAAAGCACAGCCCACGACATTGGCCCATCATTACGGAGCTTATTTCGAAATGTTTAAAAGAGACAGACTTCGTATGAAGGATATTTTGGTTCGTATGAATCAGTGCCCGCTTGGTGCCGGTGCTATGGCAGGTACCACTTATCCATTGGACCGTGCGTATACAGCTGAACTGATGCATTTTGACGGACCTACCTTAAACAGTATGGATTCCGTTGCGGACAGAGATTATCTGATTGAGTTTTTAGCTGCCTTGTCCACGATTATGATGCATTTAAGCCGTTTCTGTGAAGAAATAATTATTTGGAATACCAATGAGTATCAGTTCGTGGAATTGGATGATGCGTATTCCACCGGAAGTAGTATTATGCCACAGAAAAAGAATCCGGATATAGCAGAACTTGTCAGAGGAAAGACAGGCCGAGTATATGGTGCTTTGGTAAGTATGCTTACGACCATGAAAGGTTTGCCTTTGGCTTATAATAAAGATATGCAGGAAGACAAACAGGTATCGTTCGATGCTTTTGATACCGTGAAGGATTGTCTGACATTATTTACGGGAATGCTTTCTACCATGAAATTCCGCAAGGATAAAATGGCAGTCAGCGCTATGAATGGCTTTACAAATGCAACCGATGCAGCCGATTATTTGGTGAATAAGGGCGTACCGTTCCGTGATGCACATGGTATTATCGGACGTCTGGTGTTGTATTGTATAGATAAAAATACTTCTATTGATGCCTTATCTCTTGCGGAACTCAAAGAAATCAGTCCCGTATTCGAGGAAGATATCTACGATGCAGTTTCTTTGGAGACCTGTGTGGAAAAGAGATTAACCATCGGAGCACCCGGTAAGGATGCAATGAAGCAGGTAATCGCAATCAATAGAGAATATTTAAATATTTAGGAGGAGTATTATGAGCGAAAAATTAAAAGTAGGTATCTTAGGTGGTACCGGTATGGTAGGACAGCGTTTCATCGCATTATTGGAGAATCATCCCTGGTTTGAGGTAACCACAATTGCGGCAAGTCCTCGTTCTGCAGGAAAGACTTATGCAGAAGCAGTTGGTGACCGTTGGAAAATGGATACCCCTATGCCTGAAGCTGTTAAGAATATCGTTGTTATGAATGTAAATGAAGTGGAAGCAGTTGCTTCTCAGGTTGATTTTGTTTTCAGTGCAGTAGATATGACCAAAGATGAGATTAAGAAGATTGAGGAAGATTATGCGAAGACCGAAACTCCTGTTGTTTCCAACAACAGCGCACATAGATGGACTCCCGATGTTCCGATGATGGTTCCCGAAATTAATCCTCAGCATATGGAAGTAATTGAATCACAGAAGAAGCGTCTCGGAACCAAGAGAGGTTTCGTTGCAGTAAAGCCCAATTGCTCTATTCAGAGTTATGCTCCTGTACTTACCGCTTGGAAGGATTTTGAGCCTTACGAAGTTGTAGCTACTACTTATCAGGCAATTTCCGGCGCAGGTAAGACCTTCAAGGATTGGCCTGAAATGGTTGGAAATATTATTCCTTACATCGGCGGAGAAGAAGAAAAGTCTGAGAAGGAGCCTTTACGTCTTTGGGGTGAGGTTAAGGATGGTGTTATCGTTCCTGCTACCAGTCCTGTGATTACCTGCCAGTGTATTCGTGTACCTGTTTTAAACGGTCACACAGCAGCTGTATTTGTAAAGTTCCGCAAGAAACCCACCAAAGAGCAGTTGATTGAAAAGTTGGTTAACTTCAGCGGTGTGCCTCAGGAATTACAGCTTCCCAGCGCACCCAAGCAGTTTATTCAGTATATGGAAGAGGACAATAGACCTCAGATTACTCAGGATGTTAATTACGAGAACGGAATGGGAATCAGTGTTGGACGTATTCGTGAGGACCATGTTTATGACTGGAAATTTGTCGGATTGTCACACAACACTGTTCGTGGTGCTGCAGGCGGTGCCGTACTCTGTGCTGAATTATTAAAGGCTAAGGGTTACATTACCAAGAAATAAGATTTATAAATCATAGAACAGCAATCAGAAAGGGGAGGCAGGTATGAGTGAGTTGCTTTATCAGGTAGATATTCTTAAGGCAATGAATCAAAAACTGAGTCAAAAGGAAAAAATGTACCGTACCGTAATGGATACGGTTGACGGTGCTATTTTGTATTATTCCTTTGAGACCGGTGAACTTGCCTCCCTTGGTTGCTGGAAAAAGTATTTTGGTTTTGAAATACAGGATTTGCGTGAAATGCAATCCATTTTTGAATGCTTCCGTGATAAATACGAATTAGATTTAAGAGATGTTCTGTTTTTGGAAAATTCCGGTAAGGAACAGAAGGAAGTGGAGTGTCAACGTCGAAATTCCGGGGAATGGTTTAGTGTGTGCACCAGTGTTATTTATGACGAAATGCATAGACCTTCCGAAAAAATCATTCATATTCTTGACATTACCAAACGGAAAAACCAGAATGATGAATTGACCTATTTTGCCTATTACGATTCTATGACAGGTTTGTATAACCGAAATCATTTTATCGGCTGTTTGTCACGTCTCATTGAGAAGGCAAAAGCGAATAATGACATTATCAGTGTTCTAATGTTGGATATTGATGATTTCCATAAGATTAATGATGGATTGGGAATTGTTCAGGGTGATGAGGTAGTTCAGCTTTTTGGCGGTGTGATCAAACAGTTTTGCAACGATAAAGTGATTGCATGCCATTTGAACAGCGATCGCTATGCTGTAGCGATTTATCAGCCGGATGATAAGATGCATTCGGAATTATTTTACCAAAGAATTAAAGAACGAAACGAAAAACCATATGTCTTAAGTGACGGACATGAGGTTTATATGACCGTAAGTATGGGCTCTGCGGATTTTCCGGAGGCTGCGGATAATGCATTGGAATTATTAAATTGTGCAGAGATTACGGTTTTAAAGGGAAAAGCCACCACAAAAAATTGTATTCATTACTTCGATGTGCCCTTGTATTGTGATTTCAAAAATAATATTGAAATTGAAAATAAATTAAAAGAAGCTATTTTTAACAGAAGCTTTCAGTTGGTATATCAGCCGCAGTATTTTGCTGATACCAAAAAGCTTCGCGGTGTAGAGGCTTTGATTCGATGGAAAGACAATGAAGAACGGATGATCAGTCCGGGTGTTTTTATTCCTATCGCGGAAAAAAACGGCTCCATTCTTACCATCGGCAATTGGGTTTTGGAAGAAAGCATTCGTCAGTTTGCCTCCTGGCAACAGAGATTTTCTTATGATTTTGTAATGTCGATTAACATCTCTGCAAAGCAATATGTACAGCATGATTTTGTTGATGTACTGATGGGCTTGCTGGAGAAATATCATGTGGACCCGACGAAAGTGGAATTGGAAATAACAGAGTCTGTCTTAATTGATGACTTTGATTTGATTATACGTAAAATGAATGAGCTTCAGGAAAAAGGTATTCGCATTTCACTGGATGATTTCGGTACCGGTTTTTCGTCCTTAAGTTATTTGAAGCGATTGCCCATCAATACCTTGAAAATTGATAAATCCTTTATCGATACGGTACTTACCGATTCGGCTACCCGGATTATTACTGAATCCATTATTGACATGGTGAAATCCCTGGGATTTGAATCGGTTGCAGAAGGGGTTGAGGAGGAGCAGCAATATCGTTATCTGCATGCCATTGGGTGCGATATTATTCAGGGATTTTTACTTGGCAGACCGTTGTCTGTCGAGAAACTGGATGAATTATTGAAAGAACAAAACCAATAGGGAGACTGTTTTGGGAAAGAACATATTCATAGCAGAAAAGCCCAGCGTTGCAAAAGAATTTGCAAATGCATTAAAAGAAAATATGAAATCCTTTGACGGATATTTGGAATCGGAAAATACCATTGTAACCTGGTGCGTTGGCCATTTGGTTACAATGAGCTATCCGGAAGTTTATGATGAAAAGTATAAACGATGGAGCTTTGATACGATTCCCTTTCTGCCACAGGAATTTAAGTATGAGATTATACCAGGTGTGGCGAAGCAATTTAAGATTGTCAGTGGATTGCTGAATCGGCAGGATGTTTCAACGATTTATGTATGTACCGACTCGGGACGAGAAGGTGAATATATTTATCGTTTGGTAGAACAAATGGCCGGAGTATCCGGAAAAGAACGCCGCAGAGTCTGGATTGATTCTCAGACGGAAGAAGAGATTATGCGCGGTATCAAAGAAGCCAAGGATTTATCCTGTTATGACAGCTTAAGTGATGCCGCTTATTTGCGTGCAAAAGAAGATTACCTGATGGGTATTAATTTTTCCAGAGCTCTTACCTTGAAATATGGGTATAGTGTTAAGAATTTTCTGGGAAAAGATCGCGCGGTTATTTCGGTTGGACGAGTTATGACCTGCGTTTTGGGAATCATTGTGAAGAGAGAACGGGAGATTCGTTCTTTTGTGAAAACACCGTTTTATCGTGTAATGGGAAACTTTGCCTTAAACGGGTTGGATTTTTCCGGTGAGTGGAGAGTGGTGGAAGGCACCAAGTACTACATGTCACCGGTGCTTTATAAGGAAAATGGTTTCAAAGAAAAAATCTATGCAGAAAAACTGATTGAGGAATTGGAAGCAGAACCAAAAGAAAATGCGAAGATTCTGAAGATTGAAAAGAAAAAAGAAAACAAAAATGCACCGCTTCTGTATAATTTGGCGGAAATCCAGAATGATTGCTCCAAGATGTTTAAAATCAGTCCGGATGAAACTCTTCGAATTATTCAGGAATTGTACGAAAAGAAACTGGTTACCTATCCGCGTACAGATGCCAGAGTTCTTTCGACAGCTGTAGCAAAGGAAATTCATAAGAATATCGGCGGCCTTCGAAACTTTGCGCCTATGAAACCTTTTGCGGAGGAAATATTGCAAAACGGAAGCTATAAGGGCATTGCAAAGACACGTTATGTAAATGATAAGCAAATTACCGATCACTATGCCATTATTCCTACCGGTCAGGGCTTCAACAATTTAAACAGCCTTCGTCCTACGGAGGGTAAGGTTTATGAGTTGATTTGTCGGCGTTTTTTAAGCATTTTTTATCCTGCGGCGGTATATCAGAAACTGTCTTTGGTAACGGAAGTAAAGGGAGAACAGTTCTTTTCCAATTTTAAGTTCTTGCTGGAAGAGGGTTACCTAAAGGTTGCTACCCCGGCAAGCAAACGGGAGAATACCGAAAAAGAACAAAGCGCAAACGGCAAACCGGCAGATGCAAAGAACGAAGAGAAATCCTCTGAAGAAGAAAGCGAAATGACAGCCAGTCAGGATTTGGCCAACCTTTTAATGACCTGCAAAAAAGGCGATGAGATTTCGATAAACGGATTTGAAATCAAAGAGGGAGAAACTTCTCCGCCGAAACGATATACCTCCGGAAGTATTATTCTTACCATGGAAAATGCCGGTCAGTTTATTGAGGATGAAGAACTTCGCGCACAGATTAAAGGCAGCGGTATCGGCACCAGTGCCACCAGAGCGGAGATTTTAAAGAAACTGGTAAATAATGATTATCTGGCACTGAATAATAAGACGCAGGTTTTAACACCTACACTTATGGGGGAAATGATTTATGATGTGGTGGATCATTCCATTAAACCGCTTTTAGATCCTTCGCTGACGGCAAGTTGGGAAAAGGGATTAACCATGGTGGCGGACTCCAGCATTACCTCTGAGGAATATATGCAGAAGTTGTCGGATTTTGTGGCAAGACGAACCAATATTGTAAGACAGCAAAACAATACCAATGCATTGCAGGGATTATTCCGAACGGCAAAGCAGTATTACAAATAAAAAGGAGATTGAAAATGGGCGTAGAATTATATACCGTAGCCAATATGTATGATTTAACGCAGACGATTGCAGCATCAATTTTTGATGATGTGACTTACGCATGGGAGGTGCTTCCCAAAATTCATGATTATATCTTGAAGCTTGGAGAAACTTTAAATCCCGAAATCTTTGAAAAAAGAGGAGATGACATCTGGGTTGCAAAATCAGCCAAAGTAGCGCCTACCGCCTGCTTAAACGGCCCTTTAATTGTGGACGAGGATGCGGAAATCAGACATTGTGCATTTGTGCGCGGAAACGCAATTGTAGGAAAAGGTGCAGTAGTGGGAAATTCTACCGAACTGAAAAATGTTGTCCTCTTTAATAAGGTTCAGGTTCCTCATTATAATTATGTTGGAGACAGTGTGCTTGGTTATAAATCGCATATGGGTGCAGGTTCCATTACTTCCAATGTGAAAAGCGATAAAACTCTGGTTATCATTAAAGGTACGGACTTTCAGGTGGAGACCGGCCTTAAGAAAATGGGGGCTATGCTTGGAGATGAGGTAGAGGTTGGCTGTAATTCTGTTTTAAATCCCGGTACCGTAATCGGCAAGCAATCCAATGTGTATCCAACCTCTTGTGTGCGGGGTGTCATTCCCACAAATTCGATTTTTAAGGCACCCGGACAAGTAGTTGCAAAACAATAATTTGACGTATGTATGTAACAAAATACAAGAAAATGTGTTTTGTGCTAATATTTTCACAAAAAAATACTAGATTTTTTTGTCGTTTTATGAGAAAATACTTGCGTATGTGAATTATACTCCAAAGGAGTATTTTTATAAGATTTGAAAGGAGATTTGACATGATTTATTCAAAGGAAGTTGAAGAGATGTGTCCCGTAGCACAGGGTGTTCATCACGGTTGTGCTCCCATCCCGGAAGAAGCTAAGTGGGTTCAGGCTAAGAGAGTAGAAGATATCTCTGGCTTTACTCATGGTATTGGCTGGTGTGCGCCTCAGCAGGGTGCCTGCAAGCTTTCCCTTAACGTTAAGGAGGGTATTATTCAGGAAGCATTGGTTGAGACCATCGGATGTTCCGGTATGACTCATTCCGCAGCTATGGCTGCTGAAATCCTTCCCGGTTTAACCGTTATGGAAGCATTGAATACTGACCTTGTTTGTGATGCTATCAACACTGCTATGAGAGAGCTTTTCTTACAGATCGTTTACGGACGTTCTCAGAGTGCATTCTCAGAGGAAGGTCTTCCTGTAGGTGCTGGTCTTGAGGATCTTGGTAAGGGTCTTGTATCTCAGGTAGGTACAATGTATGGTACTAAGCTTAAGGGTTCACGTTACCTCCAGATGACAGAGGGTTATTGCACACGCATGGCTCTTGATGCAAATAATGAGGTTATCGGTTATGAGTTCGTTCACATGGGCAAGCTCATGCAGTGGATTAAGGAAGGTATGGATGCTAATGAGGCTGTTAAGAAGGCAACTGGTTGCTATGGCCGCTTCAAGGATGCAGTTAAGTATATCGACCCACGTAAAGAGTAATACTATAACTAATTAATTATTATCCTATGCTTCAGAAATTCATACGAATTTATAACATCGTAATCATTGTTTTGGTTATTTTGTTTGGTATTGGTGCTTGCTATTTCTTTAATGGTGGCACACCACTTAAAGGTTGGTATTGCATTTTCTTTGCAATCATCATGGGCCTTATGTGGTGGGTAACAAATACTTTTGTAAAACGTATGATCAAGCAACAGACAAAGAAACACTGATTTGTCAATTAGGGTATTAGTTATTTACAATTTTTCAACGATTAATAAAATCCAAAAATATGGCATTATTTGAAAGTTATGATCGCCGCATCGCTCAAGTCAACGCTGCTTTGAACGCTGCAGGTATCAAGGATATCGATGAGGCTAAGGCAATCTGCGACGCTAAAGGCATCGATCCATATGCAATGTGTGAGTCAACTCAGCCTATCTGCTTTGAGAACGCAAAGTGGGCTTATGTAGTAGGTGCTGCTATCGCAATCAAGAAAAACTGCACAATCGCTGCTGATGCAGCTGAGGCAATTGGCCTTGGTCTTCAGTCTTTCTGTATTCCTGGCTCTGTAGCAGATGATCGTAAGGTAGGTATTGGTCACGGTAATCTTGCTGCTCGTCTTCTTCGTGAGGAGACTCAGTGCTTCGCTTTCTTGGCTGGTCACGAGTCTTATGCTGCTGCTGAAGGCGCTATCAAGATCGCTGAGATGGCTAACAAGGTACGTAAGAACCCTCTCCGCGTTATCCTTAACGGTCTCGGTAAGGATGCTGCTAAGATCATTTCTCGTATCAATGGTTTTACATATGTTCAGACTCAGTTTGACTATGCTACTGGTGAGTGTAACATCGTAGCAGAGACTCCATATTCTGATGGTCTCCGCGCTAAGGTACGTTGCTATGGTGCTGATGATGTTCGCGAAGGTGTTAAGATTATGTGGAATGAGGGCGTAGATGTATCTATCACTGGTAACTCAACTAACCC
>DCGY01000091.1 GCA_002314715.1 Lachnospiraceae bacterium UBA1766
TGCCTTTGCAATTCTCTCGGACATAACCTCATCTATATCAGAATCTAAAATACGTTTATTATCAAATTCCACAAGCAACCCATTCTTATAATTCTGAATCATCTCTTTGTTTCCATATTTGGCATCCAGTCCAATCATTGCATTCCCGGATCCTATGGCTTCCATTACCGAAAGACCCATTGTTTCCCAAAGGGATGCCGAAACATAAACCTCATAGTCCTTGTAGTACTCTTGTACATTATTGCAATATCCTCGAAAGCATACAGAATCTTCCAATTCAAGTTTTTTTACCATATCTTTTAGTTTTTTTGTATACGCTTCATTTCCTTTTCCATATATATCCAAGCGAATATCCTGTTGAATCTGATGAACCTTAGCCATTGCGAGAATTAACCATTCTATCCTTTTTCTGTGATCCAGTCGAGATACCGTTAATAAAGTTTTTTCCTTCCGTGTCGAATCCGGAAACCGTAATCTGTCAATCCCACTAATTGGTATAACGTCTATCGGCGGAATATAGCACCCATACTGTTTTAAACATTCTTCCAGTTCCTGTTTCTGACTATCCGTAGAAACCAGAAAGCCACTAAACTCCCTGGAATATTGGAACAAATTATAATATTCTCGATTCAAGCCTATACTACTATCACTTTCTCCAAATAAATAATAATGTTCTGAATGCAGGAAAGCCAAAAGAATTGCTTTCCCTCTGTTTTGTAACAACTGTTGAAGGTAGTCTTGTTGTACAAACCGATCTAGGAGTATAATATCTTCACCTGTCAATTCTAATTTCTGAAAGGACAGCTCCAAAAACTGTGATCTCGAATAAACTTTTCCACCCGTAAAAATATATTTTTCTCTATCGCCTTGAAAAATTACTTCATATGCAATTGTCTTATCACTGTTATAAAATACTCTTCGCGCTGTTTTTGCATGTGATCTATTGTTTCCGGATACCGTAATAAAATCTTCCGAATAGAGCAATCTACCTTCATAATAAAACTCTGTTTTAATCGAAAAACCATTTTGGAAGAAATCAATAGAGTCAAAACTCTTTCCGTCATCGGAATAATTTACTGTTATAACATGTTGATCCTCAGAAAAAAGAAGAATTTTATCATTCTCTTCTTGATACCTTTCACAATTAAAATTGTCCATCAGGTCAGTTACCTTGTCCCATGCAGTATATTTGGTTTCAGAAATAATGCCAATTCGATTCGTATGCAACAAATGCATACACAACATATTTTCTACCGGGATACCTACTTTTCGATAGCGATTTATATAGTGAGCAGTCGGCATGGAAGTAAAAACATACTGAACCGGCACACCTAGTTTCTTAAGATATTGATGTCTCTTTCCTTGTGCATTGTCCACACCATTCGGCATATATCCGACCAATAAATTAAAAACATAAATGGACATTACAGAACCCCCCACTTCTTTACCGGGATATTTAACTCCTCTGCCAAACGAAATAGTTCTTCCTTCGAAACATACGAATCACAGAAAGTCTTTTCTTTCGGCAAACGTTTCATCACATAATCCGTGTTCGTATATAACTCTTCTTCCTTTAAAATATTGCAAAAGATGTCACCCAACAAGTAAATAATATGCGAATACATTTGATGAATTTGATTATTCTTATAAGTCACTACCGACGAATTTGTATGATTAATCTGAATCATTTCCTGATGTTCTTCCGTAAAATAAATATCAAAGGCCTTTCCTACCTCGTCATCAAAATATCTGCTACAATAAGGAAATCCGTATTGATTGTAGTATTCCGATTTATATACCATGTCCTTGTCTTGAATCCAATCAACTCTATAAGGGATTTTTTCCAATTCGATTGCTTTATAATATATATATCCCGCAATGTTTCCACTATCTACTATAACGCTACGTCCCTTTTCCGGGTACACTTCACTGAATCTGGGGCGTTCTACAAAAGCACTATGTAGCAGACGTTTTTCGTGCACAACTTCCTCTTTTAAGATATATTTTCTGTATAAATCCACAAAGTCTTGAGACATGATTTCCCCTTCAATCAAGTAATACTCCTTAAGACCCGGAATATTTGTTTTTCCAACATCATTTTTTCCTTCGAAAATCCCAAGCATATGATTTCTCCAATCCATGTCTCATTTTATCTTAAATTATACCATACCCACAGCCTCATTACTACCACTTTCCTCCCTCCCCTCCCTTGCCCTTCTCCGCCCTTTTTGCTATAATATATCTTGGAATATTAGGAGAACCGATACTATGAAACGAGTGAAATCTCTGGACCTGCTTCGTGTCGTAGGATTTTCCCTGATTATCTATTATCATATGATTGTTCAGCTGCAGATTTCCGGCATTTATCCCATTGAAATGCTGACGAAATTCTATGAGGGGGCCAATTTCCATGTGGCTACCCTGGCGGTGGCGCTGTTTTTTATGATATCGGGTGCGGGACTGTCCTTATCGACCAAGGAGCATTTTGACTATAAACAATATTATAAGAAACGATTCCTGCGCATCCTGATTCCTTTTTATCTGGTATATGCGTTGACGGTGCTGGGAAAGGCCTTTCAGCGGCATTCTCTGGCAGCAGTCTTTCCGGCCATCTCGCCCTGGCGTTTTCTGTTTACGATAACGGGACTTGACGGATATCTGGAGCTTTATGGAGTCGAAACCTTTTCCATGGGTGTGGGAGAATGGTTTTTGGGATGTATCCTATTATTATATGTAGTTTATCCCTTCTTGCGTTCCCTGCTCCAAAGAAGCGCACCGATTTTCCTGATTCTGACCACGGTTGTATATGTACTGGTGATTATCGGCAATTTCTCCATTTTGCCTCTTCATCAGAATATAATATTAAAGGGCTATGAATTTTGCCTGGGGATGTTTTTGGGAAAGCACCTTTCCCTTGTGAAGAGCAAGTGTCTTTTCCTTACGATTCCCGGAATACTTTTGTTCCTTTTATGCCCGGTTGCCCTGCCGGTATCCGAGCCCTTTCGGATTACGGTATTGGCGCTTTCCGTATTTTTGACCATCCTTGTCACGGAACCTTATTTACAGAAGCGAAAACTGCCTTGGATTACCGCTTTTAGCGGCGCTTCCTACGAGTTGTTCCTGGTACATCATGTGATTATTTGCTTCCTTACACCTTTGGCAGCGCCGTATATTCAGAATCCGGCTGCCGTATTGGTTTTGTTTTTGATTCAAATCCTGGTGATGATACCTGTGACAATCCTGGTAAAATTCGTTTCCAACGGAATCATTTCCTTATTGAAATAGATTTATAAAAAACCCGAAAGGAGTCTGTATGCATCGTTTTTCTGCATTCCTACAACTGCATAAGAAGAAATTCGCCACGCGTACGGCTTTTGCGCTCCTTTTTGGCGCTTTATTGTTTTCCGGCTGTGGCGATTCCGGACAGTCCAATCCGGGCGGTTCCGGAGGCACCGGTACCCCCACCCAGCAATCCTCCGGCGGCTCCTCCTCTTCCTCCAAGAAGAATAATGAGAAGCTGGAGCAGCAGGCTTCCCAGTCCCTTTTGGAGAAGTTCGGTGAAATCCAAAATCCTTCCGCGCCGGGCACTACCGTCATCGGAAACGAATCCGTGACCATCGATATCTCCAATGCGACGGAAGGGTATTATCAGGTCAGCTACCATGGCTCAAATCCCAAGGTAAAGCTTCAGGTACTTGGTCCGGACCAGATTAAATATACCTATAATATTAAGAACGAACCGGTTTATCTTCCTTTTTCCGGAGGAAACGGCGAATATCAATTTGCTTTGTATGAGCAGGTGGTGGATACACAATATTCCACAGCCTTCAAGGATTCCATACAGGTGGAGGTTCGAAATGAATTCCTACCCTTCCTGTATCCCAATATGTACGTGAATTTCACGGATACCACCAGGGCGATTTCTCTTTCCAGGGATTTGACCGCCAATTGCGGGTCAGACCTAGAAATCGTCAGCACGGTATATCACTATATTACCGACAACATTACCTATGATAAAGAAGAGGCCCAAACGGTAGCTTATGATTACCTGCCGGATGTAGATGAGGTTTTGGCTACCAAAAAGGGCATTTGCTTCGATTATGCTTCGCTGATGGCCAGCATGCTTCGCTGTCACTCCATTCCTACCCGCTTGCAGGTGGGATACGCGGGAGAGGCCTACCATGCCTGGATCAGTACCTACATCGAAGATGTGGGCTGGATTGACGGAATTGTCCAGTTCCATGGGGACACCTGGTCTCTGATGGATCCCACCTTCGCAGCCAACGGCAAAAATTCCTCCACCGTAAAAGAATTTATCGGTGACGGAACCAACTATAAAACGCTTTATACCTACTAAAGGGAGAACAAGTATGAAAAAGTTAAAGCAATTATCCAACCAGGAACTGATTATGTTTTGTGAGCATATGGCAATGGTTTTGAAGGCGGGGCTTACTCCTGCTGCCGGAATCGATTTAATGTTAGAGGATGCAGCCTCCGATGAGGGGCGTGAAATTCTTCTTCCCATCGCCGAGAAATGCAACGAGGGCTACTCCTTCACCGAGGCGGTTTCTGCCAGCGGTGTTTTTCCGGACTATGCCATCCATATGATTGAAATCGGCAATGCCTCCGGTAAGCTGGACGAGGTTATGGATTCCCTGGCTTATCATTACACCCGGGAAGAAAATATTCGTCGCGGAATCAAGGACGCGGTTGCCTATCCTTTCCTGATTATATTTATGATGTTAATCGTTATCCTGGTGCTGGTCATCAAGGTGCTCCCCATCTTCCAGCAGGTATTTGTACAGCTGGGTACCGAGCTCACCGGCTTTTCCAAGTCTCTCCTAAATCTTGGAAACACCATGACCACCTATTCCGTGGTATTTATGGCAATCTTCGCCTTTTTTGTAGTTGCTTATTTTTTCCTCAGCAGGACCAAAAAAGGAAATGCCTTGTTTGCCCGGTTCTGTTCCAAGTTTTTCCTGACCAAAGCCTTTTATGACAAGATTGCTTCTGCCCGTTTCGCTTCCGGTATGGCCATGACCATTTCCGCCGGATTGGATTCCGAGAGCAGTCTGGATTTGGTAGAAAAATTGGTTAAAAACACTTCCTTGGAAGCGAAAATCACCAAATGTCGCAAATTAATGCTTGGGGATGAAGAAACGCCCTGCATGAATTTCTCCAAGGCATTGGTAGAATCCGAAATTTTCTCCCATATGTATGCAAAAATGATCGGAATCGGCTATTCCACCGGTTCTGTAGACCAGGTATACAAAAAAATCGCAAAGGGTTATGACGATGAAGTGGAACGCAGCATGCAGGAAACCGTTGCGGTTATTGAGCCCACCCTGGTTATCATTCTTTCTATCGTGGTTTGTTTAATTTTGTTGTCTGTCATTATGCCCTTGATGAGTATTATGTCTACCATCGGCTAATGTTCGGATGATTAGTGAGGAATTCCTATGAATCGTTTTTCCAAGCCGTCCTTTCGGCAAAAACTCAAAAACAAAATATCCCTGCCTACCCTTAGCTTTGTGTTGATATTCGTGCTGTTTTTCCTAGGGGTTTCCAATGTCACCAAAAGCTCGGCCTTAAATGAAAAGCAGCTTCTGGCAGATGCCCTTTCCCGCGACATCGCCCATTGCTATGCCATTGAGGGCATGTACCCTCCTTCTGTCAGCTATATGCAGGAGCACTACGGTCTCATTTATGATACCGAGAAGTTCCTGATTAACTACGAAAACATTGGCTCCAACATTTACCCTACGGTAAACATTTTAGAAAGGAAGTAGCCATGAAATCCTTCCAGCGAAAAAAATCCATCGTGGACAGCCTGTTTCTGCTGTTATTGTTTGGTGCTTTTTTGTTGTCTGCTCTTTTCATCGTTTTGTTCGGTGCAAGAATTTATCAGAAAACAGCAGACACCACAAACCGTAACTTTGGCCTTCGAACCTCAGTGTCCTATATAACGGAAAAAATTCATCAGATGGACTCCTTAGACGGTGTCAGCGTGCTTCCCGTGGATGGCACAGAGGTCCTTCGTCTCACTACTGTGGCCGAAACAGGTACCTATTACACCTATCTGTACTATTATGACGGATATCTAAAGGAGCTTACTGCTTCCGAAAGCATGACCTTCCGAAAAGAAAACGGAACCGATATCCTGGAGCTTCAGGATCTTACCATAAAGCAGATATCGCCCTCTCTTTTGTACTTTGAAGTAACCACAAAGGATAACGAAGAGACAGCCTTTTTTGTGTCCCATACCCGGGGAAAGGAGGCAAATTAATGAACAAACATTCCAAAGCCTCCCTTTTTCTGATGGAGCTGATCATCGCACTGCTTCTTTTTGCCGTAACCAGCGCCGTATGTGTACGGGTGTTTGTAGCCACCCACTTAACCAACGAACAGTCCAAGGCATTACAGTTTGCAACCATTGAAACCCAGAATATTGCGGAACAGATTCGTGCAGATGCCTGGGATTTCCAAACAGAAACCCTATGCTTTGACAGGAATTTCCAAAAAACCTTTGAGGACAACGCCCGTTACCGGATTCAAATCCAAAAGACGGAATCGAAAGGTCTTTGGGAAATCACCATTCAGACAACGGACCTGGAAAAGTCCCGGGAGATTTATACCTTGTCTTTTCAACAGTATGAAGATTATTCTGCGAGAGAGGAGACAAAGAAATGAGTGAGAACGAACAAAAAGCCCCCGGCATGAACGTGGGTACTTCCCTGATTTTGGTTGCCTTCGTCCTTCTTTGTCTGGTAACCTTCTCTGCCTTATCTTATTCTTCCGCCAGAGCGGATTACGGGCTGACCAAGCAAACCGCCCAAAGGAAACAGGAATATTACAGGGCCATAGGCCAGGTGGAGGCGTCCATTGCCTTTTTGGACCGCAAACTGACAGAATCCTCCCAAGAGAAGATTTTGTCTTCCTCCGTGATCAATCCCTATGCTTCCCTTTTACAGGAGGACTCCAATATTTCTGTGCTTCGGGAAGATCAGGATACCGTATTTTGCATCACCGTATCCATGAACGATACCGAGGAAATCGTTTGTAAATGTCTCCTCCAAATCACCGAAGAGGGGAATTTGACCTATACCAGACAAAGCTTCCGAACCAGACAAAAGGATACCGGCGTGGAAAACTCCAATCCCTTTGGCGGAAACGGCGGCTTCCTTACATTTGACTAAAAGGAGACAATGAAATGACAGCAAGAGATTATTTAGAGCATGTAACAGGCCAGGGCGCCTCCGATATCTTCGTGGTAGCCGGACTCCCCGTATCCTGCAAAATTCATAACCGTATTATCCATCAGGGCGAAGAAAAGATGAAGCCCTCGGATACCGAGCGTTTTATCAGCGAAATCTACGAGCTGGCCCACAGGGACATTGAACATCTGGAAAAAGCAGGGGACGACGACTTCTCCTTCGCAATTCCAGGTGTAGCCCGTTTCCGTATCAATGCCTATAAACAGCGTGGTTCTCTTTCCGCTGTTATCCGTGTCATTCAGTTCGTCATCCCCAAGGCGGAGGAGCTGGGCTTTTCCGAACAACAAAAGAAAACCATCCTTGGTCTTGCCAATTTGAAAAAAGGTCTGGTACTGGTAACCGGTCCCGCAGGAAGCGGTAAATCTACCACTCTGGCCTGCATGATTGACTATATCAACAATGACCGCCAGGCCCATATTATTACTCTGGAGGATCCTTTGGAATACCTGCATCCTCACAAAATGAGCATCGTATCCCAGCGTGAAATTATTACCGATACCGACAGCTATATTACCGCTCTTCGTGCCTCTCTTCGCCAGAGTCCCGATGTTATTCTTCTGGGAGAAATGCGAGATCATGAGACCATCAGCGTTGCCATGACTGCTGCCGAAACCGGCCATTTGATTCTTTCTACCTTACATACCGTTGGTGCTTCCAATACCATCGACCGTATCATTGATGCCTTCCCGCCCACTCAGCAGCATCAGATTGCCGTACAGCTTTCCATGGTACTACAGGCAGTGGTTTCTCAGCAGCTGGTACCTACCGTAGACGGCGGTGTGGTTCCTGCTTTTGAAATCATGATTCTCACACCTGCTATCAAAAACATGATTCGTGAATCCAAGGTACACCAGATTGACGGTGTAATCTCTCAGTCCAGAAGCGAAGGCATGATTACCATGGATGCCAGTCTGATGGAATTGTACCAAAAGGGCATTATTTCCGAAAAGACTGCCTTGGAATATGCGCAGGATCCGGAACTTCTTCAGAAGCGTATTGCCTTAAAGAAAGCCTAAAGCCTACAGGAGGACATTCTCATGCAGTTGACGCAGATTGCAAAGCCGGGCTCACCCAAAAGCCATATGATTTATCACGAAGATACACACGCTCTGCACATCGGCACCTTGCCTAACAGAGCCTACTATATTCCCTTCGCCCCAAACCAGGATCCCTTTGCAGACCGGGAGACCTCAGATCGTTTCCGGTTGTTAAACGGAGATTGGGGCTTTACCTTTTACCCCAGTGCCCTGGATTTGGAGGATGATTTCCTTTCCGTACCATCCAAGGGGACCATTCCCGTGCCTGCCAACTGGCAGCTCCATGGCTATGACTATGCCCAGTACACCAATATAAGCTATCCCATTCCCTTCGATCCGCCTTATGTACCGGATCAAAATCCTGCAGGCGTGTATACCACCACCTACCTGCATACCCCGGACGGTCTGCGGAAGATTCTGGTGTTTGAAGGTGTGGACAGCTGTATCTATTTGTATGTAAATAAACGCTTCGTGGGTTATTCCCAGGTTTCTCACGCTATGAGCGAATTTGATATTACCGACTACCTTACCGAAGGCGCCAATCAGCTGACTGTGGTTGTCCTGAAATGGTGCGACGGCACCTATTTGGAGGATCAGGACAAGATTCGTCTCTCCGGTATTTTCCGGGATGTCTATGTGCTGAGTCGTCCGTCAAAGCGAATCACCAACTATCAAGTGAAGACTCTCCTGAGCGAGGATAAAAAGAATGCAACCCTGGAGGTTTTTGTAGAGGGTTCCGATGCAAGAGTTACCCTGATGGATTCCGATAAATCCCTTGTAACCATTCCTGCAAAAGAAAATACCTGGGTTTCCATCCCGGTTACCAATGTTTCTCTTTGGTCTCCGGAAAATCCCTATCTTTATTCTCTGGTACTTTCTACCGATGAGGAACAGATCGGCGAACAGGTAGGCTTCCGTGAAATCAAAATTGTAGACGGCGTGGTAACCTTTAACGGCAAGGCCATTAAGTTCCGCGGTGTCAACCGACATGACAGCTATCCGGAAACCGGTTATGTAGCTTCTGTTGATCAAATGAAAAAAGATATTGAACTGATGAAACAGCACAATATCAACGGTATTCGTACCTCTCATTATCCCAATGCGCCACTGTTTTATAAGCTGTGCGACCAATATGGTATGTACATCATTGACGAGGCGGATTATGAGGCACATGGCTGTGTAGAGGTTTATAACAAATATGCCTGGGAGGGTGAAAATCCCTACAGCGGCATCGCCATGATTGCCATTGACGAACAGTTCAAGGAAGCAATTGTAGATCGCTCCAAAAAGCTGGTAAGTCGAGACATCAATCGCCCCTGTGTGGTATTCTGGTCTCTTGGCAACGAAGGCGGCTATGGAGAAAACCTGCGGGCAGCAGCCGAATATATCAAGTCGGTGGACGATACCCGCTTGGTACACTATGAAAGCACCCATCATTTGGACGATACCCCCAATGATATTTTAGACGTGGTATCCACCATGTATATGCCTACAAATGCTATGCTGGAATACCTGGATAACGAAAAAGAAACCAGACCTTTGATTTTGTGCGAATACTGTCATGCCATGGGCAACGGCCCCGGTGATTTAGAGGATTATCGCAATACCTTCCACGCAAGTGACCGTTTCTGCGGTGGTTTCGTATGGGAATGGTGCGATCATGCCATGATTTTGGGAAAGACTCCCGAAGGCAAGGTGAAATACGGATACGGCGGAGATTACGGAGAGCCCCATAACGACGGCAATTTCTGTATGGATGGTTTGGTTTATCCGGACAGAACCCCTCATACCGGTCTGAAGGAATTAAAACAGGTTTATCGTCCGGTTCGCGTATATGCAACGAACAAACGCACGGAATTTACCATCGAAAACTTCCTGGCATTCCAAAATGCCGGGGACTACTTAGACGGCCACTTCCAGATTACCGACTGCGGTAAGATTGTCTCTTCCGGCGACTTCTCCCTGGATGTAGCACCCCTTGGAAAAACCACAATAACAATCCCGCAGGCAAAGCAAAGCGGTGAAAATCTCTACATTCGTTTCATTTTTACCGCAAAAGAAAAGACCCTCTGGTGTGAAAAGGGCCATGAAGTATGCTTTGATCAGCTTTTCCTGGAAAAACAGCTTTCACCGGCTGTGATACAGAAAGTGGACTACACCCTGGTGGAAAGCATTCTGCAATATAATCTTAGCTTTGGCGATTTAACCTATACCTTTGACCGAAAGTTAGGAACCATTACCTCTATTCAAAAGAAGGCCTTTGAGCTTTTGGAAAAGCCCCTCGGTTTTCAATTTTTCCGAGCTCCTACCGACAATGATGCTGCTGTAAAAGGCGACTGGTTCCGGGCTCATTTAAACGACTATACCACAAAGGTTTACGAGACCAAACTGGTTCAGACGACGGAGGAGGTACAGATTCAGGTAAGTCATTCCTTTGGTTGGAATATCAATGCGCCCTTTGCAAAGGGTACTACAACCTATCACTTCCTTGCAGACGGCAGTCTTCGCGTGGAAAGTGATATGACCACCTCCAATAAGGTGACCTTCCTTCCCCGTTTCGGTATTCGACTCTTCCTTCCCAAGGAATTCGATACCGTGAACTATTTCGGCTACGGACCTACCGAAAGCTATATTGATAAGCACCAGGCCACCTATATGGGTGCATTCCAAAGCAAAATCGAAGATATGCATGAGGATTATATTCGTCCTCAGGAAAATTCTTCTCACTATGGTTGCGAAAAGATGCAGGTAACAAACGGAGCGATTACTTTACGCTTCTTTGCTCCCGATACCTTCTCCTTCCAGGCCTCCCGCTACAGTGCCGAAGAGTTGGCAGAAAAGCGACACAACTTTGAGCTGGTACCAAGCACCTCCTCCATTATCAGCGTAGATGCGCAAATGACCGGTGTAGGCTCCAATTCCTGCGGACCTACCTTAGCGGAAAAATATCGAATCGACCTTCCCGAAATCCATTTGGACCTGGGTTTGGAAATCTTATAATCCTCTTCATAACAAAATCAAGCGAGAATCCTTACACAGGATTCTCGCTTTTTAATCTTTGTTTTTCCATATACATAAAATTGTCCGCTATGGCCAGGGATGACTCCAGACTTTCCATGGTAGGCATCTCTCCATAACAAAAACCTACGCTCATTTCCAATCGATAGGGTTTCTCTATCCGGTACGAGACTTCCTTCGCAGTCTTATAAAGCTTCTCCCGAAACTCCCGGGCCATTTGTTCGTTGAATTCACCCACGGCAATCTTTACATACTCATCTCCGCCGATACGGAAGTTCTTTTCATATTCCGCGCCGGGCATCTTCTGTCCCTGAAGCAAATGTGCACCCTCTGTAATAGCGAAGTCACCTTCCTTATGTCCATAGGTATCATTGATTTTCTTTAGGCGATTCAAATCCGCCATGACAAGCATAATCTGCTTCCTTTTCTCCTGCGCATCCGCAATAATATCCGGCAACATGGTATTAAATCCGTTACGATTATACAAACCGGTCATAATATCTGTGTAGAACATGTAATTCACGCTCTGCAAGCGACATTGGGACTCCAATCCGCATACCACATCATGAAGCCAGTAATTTAATACAATATCATGGGTTTTGAAGGAATGCCCGTTATTTAACACGATATATCCATAATTTCTGTCCAGGAAATGTAAAGCACGAAAAAGAAACAGGGAGGGTTCATCGGATGCATCAAACAGGTTGGGCAGCATCTCCTCTTTGGGAAAAAATTGATTCTCCCCAATAAAAACCTGCGGTCCGTTTGCCGTTTCTTTTCGAGAATAATACAGCTGCATCAAGTCGGTGTATGGATTTTCCCGGGTGTCCTGAATCAGGAAATGGGGGGAATCCCATCCATCACACAGGCACATGTAAAATTCCTTGAACCCACCGATATATCGGGTATAATGATCGAACTCCCGAAACAGTTCCGCGTAATTTTTCTTCGCCAGCATTTCTCCCCGGTCAAAGTTGAACTCCCCGAAAAAGCCGGGATCTGTATCAATCATGATACCTCTGTCCTTGGAGTAATCATAGGCAGAAGTTTTTTGACAGCCACAACCCAGGTTCGTACGAAGTACATTCTTACAAGGGAAAAACTTCACTTCCTTTTTCACTTCTTCTCCCCGAAGCATACAAAAAATGCTCTCGCAGGCCGCATATCCCACGTTAGCGCAGGAATTTTCTCCCACCAAAAGATATGGCGCATAGGATGCATCATTTGCTGTACATGCCAGCCGAATATGCTTTGGCACGTAAATACCTCTTTTATGCAGTGCCTGATACACGGAAATGGCCATATGCTCATTGACGCACACGATTGCTTCGGGAGGTCCCTTTTGACTTCCAATCAGCTGTTCTACAAAAGAATCGCCTGCATTGTACCAGTAATCACCATAATAAATATGGTCCTCCGACACTTCCAGCTCATGTTGCTCCATTATGCTTTTGTAGGCCTTTACTGCATTTTCCGCATGCGGATTTCCGTGAAAACCGGTCATAAAGGCAATATCCTCCAGACCATGTTCCACTACGAAATGCTCAATTATATCCATGAGGGCATTGGCATCATCATTAAAGTAACAGGGCAGGCCTTCCACAATACTGTCCACAACCACCACCGGTTTCCCTGTCGCGCTTACTTCCAGCATCTTTTGTTCCAGTATCCTGGTATAGTCCTTTCCATAAAAGGAACCGCCTGCATACACTACACCTGCAAATTTATCATAATTGATAAGGTCAAATATTTGTGTTTCTCCCCTTTGGTGCTCCTCTGAGCCTTCCAAAAGAGAAGTAGAAAACACCACTACATTCATATCCTTTGCATAGGCAGACTTACAGATACCCTCTAACAGGCCTTGCTGGTATTTACGTTCCGCTTTTGAAATGATGACTGCGATGCTTTGTCTGTCCTTGTTTTGCATGAGGAAAATCTCCGTAGTTTTTCTTTCTATCAATTCTATACGATAAAGTTCTTAATCATATCCTGTAATGCTGCTGCCTGTCCGGAAAGCTCCTCGGTGGAAGCAGCGGTCTCTTCTGCGGTAGCCGTATTGGTCTGTACTACGTCGGAAATATTGTTTACTTCCTTCTGGATTCTGGTGGACTTCTCAGCCTGTTCTACCGTATCGCTGGAAATCTGGGTAAAGGCTCCGGCAATTTCCGTGGAATCATTTACAATAGCAGAAAGACTCTCAAAGGTTTCATCTGCACAAACCTTTGCATTGTTGATGGACTTGATACAGTTTTCCACCAATTCGGAAGTCTTTTGAGAGGACTCTCCACACTTGGTAGCAAGATTACGTACCTCTTCGGCTACCACTGCAAATCCGCTACCCATCTCACCGGCTCTTGCTGCCTCTACAGAAGCATTCAGAGAAAGAATATTGGTCTGGAAGGCAATGCTGTCGATGGTGCCTACAATCTTCTGAATATTGGAGGACATCATTTCAATTTCATTTACGGCATTGACCAAATTACGCATCTGCTCATCCATCTTATGAATCTGTCCGTCCAGGTTCTTTAACTTACCGTTTACCACTTCTCCCTGCTGTGAATTGCGGTTGATTACCTCAACCACCACATTCAAATCATCTGCCAGCATCTGAATGGAATTTGCCTGAACTACAGTACCCTTGGAAAGAGAGGAGGTTGCATCGGCCAATTCCTTGGAACCGGTCTCAACACCCATAACCGCATTCTGGATTTCCGCAATCATCTTGGTCAGGGTAAACTTAATCGCATTTACACTTCTGGCCAGGGAATCAAACTCTCCCGGGTAATTGTCCATTTCATCTACACGCAGATTGTACTGTGCGATACTTCCCAAAACCTTATTGGCCTGTCCGATAATGGAGGATAAGGTCGATAAAAGCTCTGCCATGGTGTTCTGCAATACACCCAGCTCATCCTTTGTCTTGCTCTCAGGTACTTCTACGGAAAGATTACCCTGTGCTACACTAACCATAGCGTTCTTTACCAGATTAATTGGCTTGCAAATATATCTGGCTACTCCGCCGGAGATAACCAGTACGCAAATAATTGCTACCAGGCAGAAAATTCCAACTGCAACCATAACATTCTTCATTACGATGGTAAAGTCAGCCTTGGGAGCCGCAATGACCATGGTCCATCCGTTGGTATTGTCAATGGGAGAATATCCGCTCATGGTTTCCACACCGTTTATGGTGTAGGAACAGCTGCTAAGCTTTCCGGAAAGAATATCCTCAGATACTCCCTTGGTTTCTTTTTCCTCACAAATATTATAATTTTCAATCAGCTCGGTATTTGGATGTACAACCACCAGTCCCTTTTTATCCAAAAGGTATGCATAACTGTTGTTGCTGATCTGAATATCATCCAGAATGTCTCCAATAAAGTTTACATCCAAACGGAAGTAAACCACTCCGCTAACCTTTCCGCTTTCACTTACCACAGGAGCCGCAATACTTACACCATAAGCCCCGGTAAGCTTACTTAAGGTAATATCTGAAACGTTGGTTTCCTTTTTTAACGCCTTTTGCACGTACTCACGATCGGAGAAATCCGTGCCATCCTTCAGGCTGACGCCCTTTTCATTCAACAGGTTTCCGCTGGTGAATCCATAGGCTTCTACATAGGAATCCAAATAAGCAATTTTTTCTTCCTTGGATTTATTTCCGAAAAGAATCGGATCCTCTCCCAGAAGCTTTACCGTATTCATGTAGGCTTCGAACCTTGCACTGATTTGATTTGCCGCCAGATTTGCGGAGGTAGTCATACTGTCATTGACAATCTTGATACTTCCCTGGAAACTGATTTCCGCTACAAAGATACATGCTATCCCTAAAAGCACAATCAATGTGACACAAAACAGAATCTGGATTTTCAGTTTTAGTTTCATTTCATTCCCCTTTTTTCGCATTTGTTTGAATTTAGCTTTTGAAGCTACGAATGCGTTCCATATTATAGTTCTTCTTCATAAAGATTTCGGTTGTTCTTAGCCTTGCAACAGGAAATAGAGAAGCTTCCCACTCCCGAATTGCAGGCCACGGACAAAGATGCATTATGAATAATAATATTTTCTTTTCCAACGTATTTCCCAACTTCCTCCAGCAATTTCTTACGCTCTTTGGAGTTCAAGGCTACATGAGTGATATACACGGTATCCATTTCCATACGTTTTTTATTACGAAAGCACTGTTTAATAAATCGTTTCCGGCATTTATTCAAGTCACCCACCATGAAGCTTTCCAGCTCCATGGAGCTTTTTTTGGTATGTAATATAGGATGAATGGGAAATGCTTCACATATCTGCATAACCAGACGATTGGTGTAACCACCATTATAAAAGCCTGTGGCATTGGGCATAAAGAATCGGGAAACAATTCTTTTTGCGTATTCGTTTGTTTTTTCGATAATCTCCTCGGCGGAAACACCGCTCATTGCCAACTCTGCGGCAAACAAAGCCACCATGCACTCACCACCGGAAATCTGACCGGAATCAATTACATGTACGTTTCCAAAGCTTTCCGCAGCCGCAATCGCCATGGAATAACTCTTACCGCATTGTTTGCCCATGGACACATGAATCACCTGATCGGCTTTGGTTAACTGTTCTGCGAAGAATTGCTCATACTCTTCTACAGAAACGCTGACGGACTTGGCATAGCTACTGGTTTCTGTCATGTATTGCGATAAATTATTGTAATCAATTTCAATGGTATCCGCGAAACGGCCGTCCTTGGTCTCGATGTACAGATACATCATACCCATATTGTATTGATCCAACAAATCACGAGGTACTTCCGATACACAGTCCGTGGTTACAATTACCTTACGTTTCTTGTGGCTTCGGGTGATTCGAATGACTCCCTCTTCCTGAACACTTTCCGGTCTCTGGAATTCAATAATATCCGGAGGAAGCAAATCTCTGACCATACGCTCCAAAAGCATGGCATCGATAGGCTTTTCCAAATAGGCATCAAAGCCCAAATTCTCGTAAAACTTCTGGGCCGCAGAAACCGAATTGGCAGTCAACGCTATCACAGGGGTCTCTTTGCACAGACC
>DCGY01000080.1 GCA_002314715.1 Lachnospiraceae bacterium UBA1766
GGAGCAGTACGCTCACCGATGGTTTCTCCCGCCTCTGTAAATCCACGAATAAAACGATCTTCGTTCCAGCAGTAGGTCTCAATCTTGTCAGCCAAAGCCTTCTGATTTTCATTTAGATATGCAATATAAGCTTCATCCTTCTTTGCAACGGCAAATTTGCGAAGAATGTCAAAGGCATAGTAAAACTGCAATGCCACGAAGCTGGACTCTCCGTCCGCACCAAGGCGAAGACAGTCATTCCAGTCAGCATATAAACCTGCAGGCATTCCGTGAATTCCCAAATGATTCATAGAAAAATCAATTGCCTTCTTCAGGTGTTCATATACGGTAGCCTCATCTGTATTTGCATATGGAATCACTTCATCCAAAAATGCAAGGTTACCGGTTTCAGCCACATACTTGTATATAGTCGGGAATAACCACATTGCATCGTCTGCTCGATATGCCGGATGTCCGGTTTCTTTTACATATGACGCGTCGTCCGGAGTATCCTCATGTCCCGGATTGTGCGTAAACTTTACGAGGGGAAGTCCACCACCGTTATTCACCTGTGCAGAAAGCATAAAACGAATTTTCTCCGCTGCCATTTCCGGAGCCAAATGAATAATTCCCTGAATATCCTGAACGGTATCACGATATCCGTAACCGTTACGCTGTCCGCAGTAGCTGAAGGAGGCTGCTCTTGACCAGGTAAAGGTAATGAAACACTGATATGCATTCCAGGTATTTACCATGCTGTTAAATGCAGGATCGGGAGTATTGATCTGGAAGTTGTTTAACTTGCCGTGCCAGTAGTCGATTAACTCCTGCTTTTCTTTCTCTACTACACCAAGATCTGCATAAGAAGCAATGATCTTGTCTGCGTTCCAAGGCTCTGCCTGTCCGAGGATAAATGCTACGGACTTGGTCTCGCCGGGCTGTAAGGTAAGAACGGTATGTAATGCACCACAACCGTTGGAGTTGTAGTTAAGTACGTTATCGCACTTGCCGTTTTCTACAGCTACAGGATTTCCGTAACCATGATAGTTGCCAAGGAATGCCTGCTTGTCACCATTGTAGGATACCACATCGGATCCTGCCATACCAAAGAAACGCTCTCTGTGGTTGGAACCGGTCTCATCCTTACCGGTGTTTGCATTAATGGTCTGGTAAATCTTGTTCTTATCAAAGAAGGTTCTGGTAATGAACTGGGTATACTGAAGGTTTACCTGATCCTGCTCATAGTTGCTGTCGTTGGTAAATTCTGCATAACCGAATACTGAAATCTTGCGCACCTTATCGGTGGTATTGGTAACGTTTGCTCTCCAAACCTCGTATACCTTACCCTGAGGTACATAATAAAGAACCTCGGAATGGATACCTGCGTAATCTGCTACCATATTGGTATAAGCGGTACCATGATGGCACTCAGACTTGTATACATCCAAAGACTTTGCTACGGGCTGCCAGCTTGCAGACCAGAAATCATTGTTGTCATCATCGCGAAGATATACATATCTACCGGGAGTATCATCACTGTTAAAGTGATATCTGATAATTCTTCCGTTGGCACCGCTTTGTACGAAGCTGTAACCTCCGGCGTTATTTGAAATAATTGCGCCATACGCAGGGGATCCAAGGTAGTTTGCCCAAGGAGCCGGGGTATTGGGGCTGGTAATGACGTACTCTTTGTTTACTTCATCAAAATAACCGTACTTCATGAATGAATAACCTCCTAATTTTTCTCAAAAACTTAGATAATACTATTTTATATGTATTTTCTTTATCTGACAATAGATTATTTTGTACAAATATTTGTAGGAAATTCGTTACATTTGCCCTCAAAACTGGCCTTATGAAAAATAATCGTTTTGGCACTTTTTATAGTGCCACTTTACGTATATACTGTGCCTAACGAAACACAAAGGAGAAACATTATGGAAAAAGAAACAACAAAAATCGAAACCGATTCCCTTCAAAGGAAAAAAAGCTATTCTCTGTTGATAGCTGCCGTAATCTTAATGATTGCTTCTGTTTTATTTACAGTTACTTCCTATAAGAGTAGCTACAAGCAGTCCTTGGAAACCAAGGTACAAATTACAGAAGTCAAAAATCAAATCAAGGAATATGAAAAACAGGATCAAACCGTTCCCACCGAACTGAGGGAGCAGCAGGCCAAGCTTACCAATGATAAGCTGAAGCAGGAAAAACCTTATTCCTATGCCCTTACCGCACTCTTTCTTTCCATCGTCTTTGCCATCAAGGGTCTTTATAACGCAATCAAAGGAACCGTGGTAAAGAAAACAGACATCAAAAAATTAGCAGCCGCCGGCCTGATGGCTGCGCTCTGCTACATTGGTTTTGCAGTATTTAAAATTGATATTCCGGTTGGTACCGAAAAAACCGCTTTCCATTTCGGAAATGTGTTCTGCGTGCTTGCAGCCCTGTTAATCGGCGGTTACTGGGGCGGTCTTGCCGGTGCGGTAGGTATGACCATCGGTGATTTAACCACCTCCTATGTAACCAGTGCACCCAAAACCTTCTTCTTAAAATTAATGATTGGCTTGATTGTAGGCTTCTTTGCCCATAAGATTTTTAAAGTCAGCAAAGAGCACAGTGCCAAATACGTAACCGGCGCAACCATCGCTTCCTGCGTCCTGGGAATGGCATTCAACGTGGTTGCCGATCCGGTTGTAGGTTATTTCTATAAACAGTATTTACTTGGTGTTCCTCAGGATTTGGCGGCTGCCCTGGCGAAAATCAATGCCATTACCACTTTCGTAAATGCAGTTGTCTGCGTGATCGTAGCAAGCATCTTCTACCTTGCCTTAAGACCTGCACTGAAAAAATCCGGATTATTTATGGAGAATTAACGCTCCATCTTCCAAAATGCCATGCTGTATGCCGGCAGTACGCTTCCGCCACCGAAATCATGATTTTCTCCGGTGACCAAGTCTACTGCCATACCGCAGCCGGCATCAAAATGCGCCGTAAAGTCATTCTCGTCTGCGTTAATGGCTACCAATACTCTCTCCTGATCCGACTTGCGTTCAAAAATACACTGCTTGTTGGTCAGAAGAACCGAACGAAAGCTTCCGTAATTTAATGCATGGGAAGCTTTTTTTATTTCACAAAGCTTTGCAAGCTTGGTGGTCAACTCATTCCACACAGGTGCTTCAAAGGAAGGACGAAGTGCCGGATCTCCCTCTGACTTGTTGGCCTTGGCTCCCCATTCGCTTCCATAATATACACAGGGAATGCCGGGCATACCAAACATCAGCGCATAAATTAAAGGAAGATGTTTTTCATTGCCCAAAATGCTGGCCACACGGGTAACATCATGATTATCCACGAAGGATAACAAATGCTTTCCTTTATATAAGGTCCAGTTCTCGGGACCAAACTGACGAAGCAGAGAATGATTGATTTCAAACATATTCATGCTGTTAAAGCTGCTGTGAAGTCCCTTGTAGCACTCATAATTGGTAGCGGAATGCAGCATGCTGTCATTCATCAGGCGATTGTAATCGCCGTGAAGCATTTCTCCCAGCAAATAGAAATCTTCCTTCCACTGGGAAGTCTCCCAGCGAAGTCTCTTTAAGAAATCCTCCTGTAAGCAATAGGCCACATCCAGACGAAGTCCGTCAATATCAAACTCATCAATCCACTTCTTTACGTTCTCCAGAATATGATTTACCACATCCGGATTCCAAAGGTTCAATTTTACCAAATCATAATTGCCTTCCCAGCCTTCATACCAGAAACCGTCATTATAATTGGAATTGCCTCCGAAATCGATTCGATTGAACCAATTAATATAAGGAGAGTTCTGGCGATTCTTCTGCACGTCCTGAAAAGCCCAAAAGCCTCTGCCCACATGGTTGAATACACCATCCAGTACAACCTTTATTCCTTCCTTATGTAAGGCATCACATACTTCCTTGAAATCTTCATTGGTGCCAAGACGCACATCAATCTTACTGTAGTCCCTGGTATTGTAGCCATGGGTATCGGATTCAAATACCGGGGAAAAATAAATAGCATTCACGCCCAGCTTTTTCATATGGGGAATCCAATCCATCACCTTCAAAATTCTATGTTCCAGATTTCCGTCGTTTTCAAAGGGTGCTCCGCAAAATCCCAACGGATAAATCTGATAAAAAACGCTTTCATAAGCCCACATAACACTCACTCCTTTTTTTGTTGCTTTTTCCAAAGTATAGTACATTTTTGACCTTTTTGCAAGATTCTGGCATTGACCAATCCAGTACCAAAACCATTTTTTTGAAGGATTCCCTGCAAAATTTTATGACAAGCACCGCTAACGCTCCTGTCATAATTGTGGATAGTTTTTTCGAGAAATCCACCATTTCCACACACTTATCCACAATGACACTCGTGTCATACACCATTTTCTCTTCTGTCTTTTCTATTGTCACCTTCCATGGGGCATGACGTCATAATAGCAAATCCTGCAAAACAAAAAACACACCCTTCATTCGTGCAAAAATTTTTGCATCAAAAAAAGTGCCTGCAGTTTTTCCTGCAGACACTCTTTGCTCCTTCTACCCTTATGTCTCACTGTATTTATTCCAGGAATCCCAAAACCGTTCCACACAATTTCCCACGGTTTTCGCCTCCACCACCTGATAATGCTCCCACTCTCTGGGGAACATTCTTCGGTAGGAAAATTGTAAAAATCGTTCATCCAAAAGAGCTACTACACCAATATCCTCCGCCGTACGAATCACGCGTCCCGCCGCCTGAAGCACCTTGTTCATGCCGGGATAACGGTAAGCATAGTCGAATCCGTTCTCCCCTCTCTCGTCGAAATAATTCTTCAAAATTTCTTTTTCGTAGCAAACCAGCGGCAATCCGGTGCCCACAATGATTGCTCCGATAAGACTGTCCTCCTTCAAATCAATACCTTCTCCGAAGATTCCTCCCAGCACGCAAAAGGCTACCAGGCTTTTCTCTTCTTCCACATCCACTTCCATATCGATCATATCGAAATCGCAATCCGCATTCCCTTGGAAGCGAGACAGGAACAGTTCCCTCTCCTCCTCATTCATGACCTCTTCCTGCATGATACATTCGGTGGCATCTCCTGAGAACTTGGACATGTATACCTCATAGAGCTTTCGAAGGAATGCATAGGAGGGGCCAAAAACCATATAATTTCCCTTCCTGCGCCCTACAATCTCATCGATATAAGTAGCCATGTGGGCGAATTCCTCATCGGTACGCCTGGTGTACTTACTGGTTACGTCCTTTCCGATCATCAGTGCCCGTTTCTCCGGTGCAAACACCGACTGGGCGTATACCTCATAGTCGGTTTCGTCCCCTCCCAAAAGCTCCTTATAATACTGAATCGGAAGTAAGGTAGCTGAAAACAGGATGGTACTGCGGCCCTTTTGCATACATTCCTTCAGATTTTCTCTGGGATTTACGTTAAACAGCTTCACCAGAAACTCGTTTTGGTCCGTAAGCTGGGAATAATTCACATAATGCTCATCCAAAAGCTCATACATCTCCAAGAAATGAGAAACTTCAAAATAGAAGTCTAATATACTTTCTCTTACACTCAGATTACTTTCTTCCTGCTCCTCCAGATAATCCGCAAACACGTTATACAAGCGAAGCAGTGGATTCACCAAATCATCCAATTCCGTAAGGATTTGATAGGTCTCACAGTCCCGTTTCATGGCTAACATTGCCTTATTGCAATTTTCCAGATGATACATCATCTGCTCGCCGTAGCTTTGCCTTACCAGAATACTGTGTCCCTTTTTCGTCTTCCGCTTCTTCTTTTTCTTCTTCGTAGGGGCAAAATCCATCCCCTCCATGGATAAAAGCATCTGTCCTTCCGGAACCGTTTCTTCCTCTTCTTCCCCGGTGTCCACGCTTTCGCTTTCCTCCAGAAGAATCTGCTCCTTAATTTCACGCTTCAGCGCCAGGAAATCTTCCTTTACAAGCTCTGCGCTGTACATTTCCCTGCCACGGTCCAGCAGATTGTGGGCCTCATCGATCAGGAAAATATAATCTCCTACATTTCCCTCTGCGAAGAAACGCTTCAGATATACGTGTGGGTCAAACAAATAGTTATAGTCACAGATAATACTGTCCGCAAACAAACTCAAATCCAGGCCAAATTCAAAGGGACACACCTGATGCTTAAGCGCATAGCTTTCGATATTCTCCCGGCTAAGACGCTCCTCATGGCTAATCATATCGTATAATGCCTCGTTGATTCGGTCATAATGCCCCTTGGCATAGGGACAATCCACCGGATTACAGGAAGGCTTGCCAAGGAAGCACACCTTCTCCTTGGCCGTCAGCATAATACTTTTGCAGCGAAGCCCCTTCTCCCGCAAAAGTTCAAAGGTATTGTCCGCCACGGTACGGGTAATGGTCTTGGCCGTCAGATAAAAGATGCGCTCTCCCATGCCCTTGCTCATGGCCTTAAGGGCCGGGAAAACCGTAGAAATGGTCTTACCTACCCCGGTAGGCGCTTCCAAGAACAATTTCTTGTGATGATAAATGGTCTGATACACATAGGACACCAGCTCCTTCTGACCGTCACGATAGTCAAACGGGAAGGTTAACTGCTCCAAGGATTCCTGTCGGATTTGCTTCCACTGAAAATCATAATCGGACCATTTTTTATACTCCAGGAGGACCCCCAGAAACCACTCCTCCAGCTCCCCAAAGGCAAATTCCTCATAAAAATAACGAATGTCCTCGGTCTCCATGTTGCAATAGGTCATACGCACCCGTATTTGGTCCAAATTCTGCTGCAGGGCATAAATATAGGCATAACACTTGGCCTGGGCCACATGGACCAAAATCGGGCGTTTCAGCTTGTCCAAATCACGATAGGTACCCTTGATTTCATCAATGGTCACGTCGTTTGGCCTCTCTATAATACCGTCCGCACGCCCTTCTACCACCAGGATATATTTCTCCGCCTCATACTCATATTTCATCGAAACTTCTGCACGATAATCAGAACCCATCCGTTTCTGAATCATACGGTGGATTCTGCTACCCTCCTGCATGGCATCTGCCACAGAGCCCTGGTGACGATTATCGATATCGCCCTGACGCAGGATAAACTCTACCAGATGTCTGACAGAAATATGAATTTGGGGTTTGGTTAATCGTTCGTTACTCATAAAATCCCCCAAAAATAAAAGCTACCAAGATGATTTTATCATCCTGGTAGCTTCTTCGCAACGTAATTTATACCATATCTTACCAACAAATATAAAACAGAATTGCTATCCTTACAATTACCTTCAATTTACTTTAAATAAGAAACCTTCAAAAATATCTTTTGAATTTTTCAATTGAACAACATAGTAAAATTCATCATTATAATCATTGGGTTCAAAACCAACAATACCGAATGTTCTTATAGTACGAAAAGCTCCTTCAGCGAAAGGAATTTTTCTTTCAGACCAATCACGTGGATACATAATAGAATAGCTATTGCCAGTGTAATTTTGTTCCGAATACAAACAGTATCGAAAATGCATTGCAGATCCATCTTTATCTCCATTGCCATTATAACCATTTACAGAATAGGAATTACCATTATATATAATAGAAAACTTTATCAATTCATCGTTAGCCAATTCAATACTGCCACGGTCATTATTTTTAAGTGTAAAAGTCATACTAACCATACTTCTCCCTTTTGCCGCTATTAACAAACCCGGTGTGTCTTTTGTTTTTTCAGCAAGAGGCAAAAACGCTTCATTGGGATTAATTATTTCACCAGTAGTACTAGTAGTCCATAAAGATCCAACACTCATAGCTAATTGCGCATCGTCTAAGGTAAAACTTGCAATATCCGTAGAGACTGTCTCTCCCAAAGGTTTCGACATAGCTAACCTTATCTCATCAATCTTGTTAGCATCGTAAAAGTTTTTCTCATCAACTTCTATCGATAGACCATATTCTGTATCAATCTTTTTCCCGATCACTTCATACTGCACCTCTCCCAAAAAATTCTTAGAAATATACTTTACTGATATTTCACCTGATTCTGCTTCAGTCCACGTACCTTCGATTCCCAAATAAGTACACGTTTTATCATCATTAAAAGTAATCGTTTTTTCATCAAACAAGTTCTGCCAAACAATTCCTACAAGTTCATTTTTTGCTTTTTGACTGCCTTCATTATTCTCCCCACATGCCGACAATACAAACACTAACATCATAATTAACATTGCAACTATTCTTTTGTTCTTCTTCATTTTCTCGCTCTCCTTTTTTATAAAATATACGGTAAAAAATCATTCTCTTCCATCAAAATAAGCGGTTACATCTTTACATATTAATATCAACCTCACCTGTCAAGGAGCTACTATTTCCGCCATCTACAATACCCTTGAAGATTGGCGAATAAGTCAATCTGCTATCCCTTAAAATTCTTAAACTTTTATCTGATAAAGATAATTGAACATGTGTCACTCCTTCATTCTCAGCTTTCTGCGTCCAAAAAGGAGATAATCGAACTACCATTCTACATTCTTTTTCATAAGACCACGGATACTTTTTATAAAAGATATCCGGATGATTAATAACCCCGCTTTTAACAGTCACATGTTCATCTGCTAGACTTACTCTTATGCATTTCCCCTTACTCTTGCTCTCACATTCCTCAACATATATCACATCTGTCATAAATATTTCATAATCTCCATTGTCAATACTTAATTCGTACATTTCGTCAAAACGATTCTCGTTAAATTTCCCAATACGAATTGTAGGACTTTTTATAAGTTCCATAATGATTGAAGGTAAAAAGCGGAGCATCGCTCCCTTTTTTCCTTGTTCTCCACCATAAAGTATCCACAAAGCTATGTTTTCACATGTGGAATATGAAAAGCATCGGGCAAATACTTTTTTCTTCTCCATCATTTTTTTGTCAGTATCATCATTCCACTTCAGGCCATTTGATAAATAGATGTGTCCATAGTTTAGAATCCATAGAGCCGTCTCTATGGGCATATACATATTATAGCATTTGTGATTACTTGCATTACTTTTAATCCCACCTGCCAACATACAATCATCATCAACAATTTCTCTTAATTTTTTCATCATGCACCCATATAATTCATCCTATTCTGTTGTATTTCTTGTCACCTTGCAACATATTATACAACTCTTCCACACTATTTGCAATGCATTTTGCATTGCATTATGCAATTTATATTCGGTGCAGTTTTTATATGTTTTCTTGCAATATATTTTGTATTATAGGAGGTATATCGTATGGCATTTGAAATCAAACCGAACCGTAAAGAAAGCGAAAACAAGACCATTCGTTTCCCAATTGAACTCATCGACAGAATCAATGAAACTATTACCGGAAAGGATGTTACCTTTTCCAGCTTCGTCCTCCAAGCAATTGAGTATGCTTTGGACAATATGGAACAGCAATAAAAATTGGCCTACCGCATTCCCTTGCAGTAGGCCATATTTTATCCTCTATAAACGAATCAATTATTTTAAAAACTCATCACCCTTGCGCCATCACTATACAGTTCATGGCATTATAGTTCCTCATAATATTTACGCACTTCTTCCTCTGTTACATTTGCGTATATCTCATTTGACACGATATGCTCATATACAGTGTGACTATCCAAAAAAAGTTCCTTCAAAGTCTTGATACTGGCCTTTAACCCCTCGATGTGTGCTTGATTGTAACCTTTTTCCTTTCCAGTTTGAATTCCCTGTTCAATTCCAACTTGAATTCCAGCCTCAAGACCTTTCTGCCATACCGTATTATCATGTGCTTTCATAAGTTGTTCTTCATCAAACAATGTTACCATCATGTCCACTACCTCCTTTTCCCGGCTCTCCAAAAACTCCTTCAATACATTTTTATCTTTGCAGATTCGTATTGTTTCTTTAATCGTTTCTTCTGTTCGGCCATATATTTTATATTGCTCCTTGTAAACCTTCGTAAAAGTTACATACTCTCCGATAATGTCGTCCTTATCACCATAAAGCACTTCTACCTTTACATCCAGTCCTGCCTGCTCACCCTCAAAAAACTCTTCTATCAACCGTATCGTTTGTGGTCTCTTTACTCTGTCTCCCGTATATACCACATAGAATTCCGGTTTAGGAATAGTTACCTTTACGGAGCCGTACAAATCCGCATTTCGTTCTTCTAAGTATTCCTTTAACGTCTTGGCATAATACAAGAGCACTCGAATCAGGATATTCATGGTCCAGGTGGATTGCGCCTCTATAAGGCAAATCAATTTTTTTCCCACCAGAAACCCCAAATCATTATAAATATCGTTCACCAAAACATTTTCCAGTGTTACGATATTCAAATCCTCCGGTTTCGTTTCCTTATCTTCCGGGTGTAAGGCCTGATACATTTGAAACAAATATTTAGGCGTTCCAAACAAATGGGTGAAAACACAGTCCTTCACCTTTCGGTTGACCTTCTTCTCGGCCAAAACTACCTGTGACTTTTTTTCCGTTTTTCGTTTTTGTACATTTTTCTTCTTCATATGTGTTCCCTTTCCATTCGGGAAACACCTTAAAATGCCTAATATACACCATTTTCTTTCGGTCTCCCGCTATTGTTTTTGTGATTAGCATGGATTCCTTTAGAAAATAGATGAGATTTAGACATGTCGAAAACAAAGCTTTTCGACACAAAGAAAAGATGCTATCAAAATGAGTGTATCATTCTGCCAACATCTTGACAAGTGTTCCTTGTGCAAAGATTACCGAAACTCCACCATATCCTTCCGAAACCGAAGAGGCAGCATATTCCTCTGAAGTGCCGGGTTTTCCCGGGCCTCAATGGTAATGCTTTTACAGAAATGACGGAACAGATTCTGATAGTTTTCCTCTTCCGTGGAAAGCAGTCGCTCCTCCATTTCTTCCCCCAGCTCCGCTCCGGAAACCATATACCAGTCCTGAAACTTTGGATGCACGCCAAACACCTTATGGCCGGCATCGTACACCACGAAATTTTCTCCCGGCAGACGGTCCGCGAAGTGGGGCATCAGGAAGGTCAGAATATGATTTTTGGCCGTGATATGGCCGTACAAAATTCCGTCCTCCAGCTCCTCGAAGCGCAAAAAGCCCAGGAAATGATGCTGTTCTCTTCCGGCGTTCTTGCTGATTTTGAAGGTTTTGTTCACAAAGTCGTTCGCCAGGTTGTCTAACAAATGTCCGGGACGAATCTTCCCGGATAGCCCCAGCGCCACCGTCTGATACACCGCATTGGCCTTCTCTTCATCGTAGGAGCTAAGGGCCAGACACAGGTCATAATAGTTCTCTTCTCCAAACTTAGACCGAAGGGTTCTGCTCACCTTCTCGGCCCTGACAGGATCCGCTTCTACCTCCCGAATTTCCGCAAACAGCAAGCTTTCCTCCACAGTGGTGATGCGAGTGTCTGCCGGGGTACAATGGTCCTCGTAAGCTTTATAAATTGCCGTAAACACTCCCTCTAAGGAGTCCTTGCATTTGTACACGATCATTTTGAAATCCTCTCATATCTGCTCCAAAGGCCCCGTCGTCAAAGAGGGACATTTGCTGATAGGTCATGCCATCCGTCCCGAACCGAATACGGTCCTTGGGGCTGGTCAAATTCCGCACGATATAGTTTTCCTCCAGCTTGGTAGGATACATCATTTTACCGTTACAGGTGATGAAATAAATGGCCCGCTTTAAGACTACCCCCAGCTTCTTCAGGTCTTCAAAGGTCAGATTGCCACTTCGTCTGGCGGCCTGAATCCGTTTGGCACTGTTCACCCCAAGCCCCGGCACCCGTAGGAGCTTCTCCATGGGAGCCCGGTTGATTTCCACCGGGAACTGGTCCAGATGGCGCACGGCCCAGTCCTCCTTGGGATCCAGCATCACGTTAAAAAAGGGGCGTTTTTCATCCAACAGTTCGTCTGCCTTGAAGCCGTAAAAACGAAGGAGCCAGTCCGCCTGATACAAACGATGCTCCCGAAGAAGGGGCGGCCCACCGGGAAGCGCCGGCAGCTCCTTGTCCTCATTTACCTTTACAAAGGCAGAATAAAAGACCCGCTTCAATTCAAAGTTCTGATACAGCCCCTCCGCCACCTTCATCAGCTGATAATCATTCTCCGGCGTGGCCCCGATAATCATCTGGGTAGACTGTCCGCCTGCGGAAAACCTGGGTGCTTTCTTATATACCACCAATTCGTCCTTATTTGCCTTGATTTCGTTCTGAATCTGTCGCATAGGGGTTAATATGGTCTTGCGGTGTTTGTTGGGCGCCAGGGCCTTTAAACCGTCTGCTGTGGGCAGCTCCAGATTCACACTCATACGGTCTGCCAAAAAGCCGGTACGTCGGATCAGCTCCCGGTCCGCTCCCGGAATGGCCTTTACATGAATGTAACCGCCGAATTTGTATACGTTTCGAAGTAAGAACAGGGTACGGTATAAAAGCTCCATGGTGAAGGTGGGACTCTCGATAATCCCGGAGCTTAGAAACAGGCCCTCGATATAATTTCTGCGATAAAATTCCATGGTCAGGGTACAGATTTCCTCCGGCGTAAAGCAGGCTCTGGGAACATCGTTGGACTTTCGGTTCAAACAATATTTACAGTCGTAAATACACTCGTTGGTCATTAATATTTTCAAAAGGGAAATACATCTGCCGTCCCCGGAAAAGCTGTGGCAAATGCCGGCCTTGATACAGTTGCCCATGTTTTTCCCGTCTCCCTTGCGGTCCACGCCGCTGGAAGTACAGGCCACATCATATTTGGCCGCATCGGATAAAATGCCCAGTTTCTCCATAAGCGACATATGGGTTTGATCTGCTAAATAATTCATACACTCACCCTCCAAATAGAACATATGTTCTATTTGTATCTTAGCACACCAAACCCATATCGTAAAGGGAATTATTCGATTTTCAAAAATTTTCCTCCGGGTCCTGCACCCGTTCCAAACGCACCAGATTTTCCAGGGCGATTACCGTACCGTCCTCCAGGCAAATACAGCGTCTGAAGCTGTCCAACTTCTTCACCCTTCCCCGGATTTCGGGATAAGACCCGCCTTCTTTTCGTTCATCCGGCACAAAGTATTTCAAGAGAACCTCCGGCCTCCGGTCAATTTGTTCTGCGATCTCATTCAGCTCCAGATTTAGGAGCTCCAATTCCATTTCATCCAGTTCAATCTGTCCCTGAGTCAGTCTGCCTTCCTCCTCCACCGCATCCTCAAAGCCTGTCAGCGCCGCAAAGGGAGCAAACTGTGCGGCCCTGTCATGAATGGACATTTGTGGGTGCACCTTGGACGGATGATAGGGCAGATGGATAATATCCTCGTAAGCCATTTTCCCACCCCCTATGCCTTATGTCCGCCGATTTGGCCATTTCGCTCTATGGAGGTGGCACCCTCCTGCAAATCGGTTCCTTTTACAATGGCATTCTTGCCATAACGTTTCTTAATATCCAGCATGGCCCGTTGCATATTCCGCTCTCTGGACAGGCGCTTCTCCTGTTCCTCCTCCAGTCGGTCCCGCTCCTCATAATCCGTAAACAAATCCAGCTGTTCAAACTGTATGGTCTCCCGCTCTCCGGTTCCCTTTTCGATTTTGGCCGCCACCACATAAATCTTTCGGGTCAAAAGATTGGGATCGATGATCCGGTCAAACAGTTCCATAACCGCCTGTACAATCAACTGTGTGGAAGCCGTTTTTTTCTTCAGGTGAATCGTTCCGTGAGCATGCTTTGGCATGGCTCTGCCATAGAAATCCACTGTCACCGGTCCCTTGTATTTCTTCATAATCTCCGGATTGGTCAGATTTTCAATATCATACAGAACCGTCAGCACCATCTGACTTGTCACAAAGCCTTTTTCCACCATATCCAACACCAAAAGCTCTGTCATTTCCCGGACGATAATCCTGGTTTTCTCGTAAGTATAAGGCCCCGGCAGCACCTGTCCCTGACTGATACTGTTGGTCTCCGGTTTGTAAGACTTAATATCCGAAATCCGCACCGGCTCATAGCCCCAGGCATGGTCTATCAAAAGCTCTGCATTGATACCAAAGAGACGGTACAACAGTTCCTCATTGTAATAATCCTTGGGAGAGCCCACCGAGCATCTGGCCACATCTCCCATGGTATACAGACCATTCTCCTCCAGCTTTTTGGCATAGCCTCGGCCCACCCGCCAAAAATCTGTCAGTGGTCTGTGACTCCAAAGCTTCTCCCGATAGGTTTGCTCGTTTAACTCTGCGATACGCACCCCGTCTTCGTCCGCCTTGCAGTGCTTGGCCTCAATATCCATAGCCACCTTGCACAGATATAAATTGGTGCCGATGCCGGCTGTCGCTGTAATACCGGTAGTCCCCAAAACCTCCCTTACCATGGTTCCCGCCAATTGCCTTGGTGTCATCTTATAGGTGGCCAGATAAGAGGTTGCATCAATAAACACCTCGTCCACGGAATACACATGGATATCTTCGGGCGCAATGTATTTGAGATAAATATTATAAATCCGGGTGCTGTAATCCATATACAGCGCCATACGGGGAGGCGCTGCAATATAGGTCAGCTCCAGAGAAGCATTCTGGTCCAATTCCGTGGCAGTAAAAGAAGACCCGGAAAATTCCTTTCCGGGTGCTTTTATCTTTCTGTCTCGATTAACTTCTCTGACCCTTTGCACCACTTCAAACAAGCGGGCTCTTCCCGGGATTCCATACCGTTTCAGAGAGGGGGAAACAGCCAGGCAAATCGTCTTTTCCGTACGACTCACATCTGCCACCACCAGATTGGTATTTAACGGGTCCAGTCCTCGCTCTACACACTCTACGGAAGCGTAAAAGGATTTCAGATCAATGGCAATATATACTCGCTCACGGTCCTGCATCGCTTCTTCCTCCTACATAAATTATAGAACAAACGTTCTGTTTTGTAAAGGGTTAATTGCGGGTGTATACCATGAATTTCTCTGTTTCAAACAGTTCCGAATACTGATTCTGCTTAAGGAACCGATTCATCAGGGCATACTTTCGATATTTCGTTTCCACCAGCACCAAAGCCTCATCCATGTCCTTGGGCATCTCTGCCAAAAACTCCTTGGTCTGTGTCTCAAAATAAGTCCTGTCCAGAATGACCACCGGGCTGTTTGCGTTTTCCTTTGCAAGCCGCTCCGACAACTGGTCCAAATCCTTTTTCATGGTCTCCCCGTTGTAGGAATCCAAAATACACCAGAGATTGGAAGCCGGTTTCATGTCCAGATAATAGGCCAACGCCGGTATTTTTCCGTAGAGAACCACCTCCCGATCCTGCAGTTCATAATAGGCAATGCCATCCGTTAAATCCTGCATCCACCGGGCCTTTTCCGCACTCATCTTCACACCCGCCAAAACGGGCACATTCTCTACCGTAGCCCCGATATTCTGCACTCCGGTGGCCTCCGCGAACTGGAAGGTCAGACCAAAGCAGACAAATTGAAACATACAGAAGAACGCCAGACATCCGCACCAGAAGGCGGCAGGAATCACCATGCGCTGTTTGCGGAGTCCGTATACAAATAATTTCCAAAGCTCCCATAACAAATATGGGCCGGCCAGGAACAAATTATTCATGCTGGGATAAATATTATTATTACTTCCAAGGGCACTAAGCAGAAGAATGAGAATGACCATTCCGCTGATCAGCTTCTCGGGAAGAGACACCTTCTTTTGCAAAATTCGAATCGCTGCCACAATCATTGCTCCCAGCATAAACAAGGCTGCCGGGCGATAAATGGGATCGTAGCTGTAATACAAATCGGAGCTGAAGCCTCTGGTACATACCCAGTACAGCAGGGCCGCCATGGCAATCACACAGGCCATAATCTCCACACCCTTTGCCAGCTTCCCGGAAATCCATTTCTGCTTCTCACAAAGCACTGTCACCACCGTTGCCCCTACCAGGAAAATCAGCATACGACTAACCCAATAGGCCAAATCCAAATAGGGGTAAATCATTCCCCTAAGCATAGCCAGCGGCGTATAATCCGTGGCACTTTCGGTCATGCCAAACAGCCGTTGAATTCCCTCTACATAGGCAGAGAAGCCGTACTTCACGCTGATGAATCCAAGAATCACCGCAAGAGCTGCCAAAAAGCCCAGAACACACCACAGGGTATCGAACCCTATGCGGGCCAGTGGATTTTTCTTTTCTTCCATTCCCCACAAAATACCGAAGGCCCATACTGCCAAAATCATTCCCACCTCCGGCAGATTGGAAAAGCGGACGAACACATTGATTCCAAGGCAGACCCCGGCAAGAAACAGCCATTTTCGATTTTCAAGCACCAGACCCCGATACACCAGAACCGAAGCCAGCAGGAAAAACAGATAGGTCAGATAGTCATATAATTTCGCCGTAGGACACCAGCAAAGGCTTAAGGCAATTTCCTCTCCCAGGAATGCCGCAAAGCGATTGATTCCAAGCCTTCCGGTGCAGAAAAAATATCCTATGGTAGCCAATCCAAAGGGCAGTAAGGCGGTGTAGCAATTCATTCCCACCAAGGTATTGCCAAAAGGCAGGCAGGTTAGCACATGGCCAACTATTTCGGACAAATAGGTAGAAAAAAACCACATGGAATCCCGATAGCCGCTGTACAAAAAACGAAAATTTCCGTAGTTGTAGCCCGTATCCCACAAGTCCAGTCCCCAGGTCACATGTCGAAGGGGGTACAGCAAAAAAAACAGTACCGCCAACGCATCGAACAGGTATTGTATTTTTTTTGAATGCAAAAACATTTCGGTTTTCTGATTCATAAAATAACTTCTTTCCATGACATTTTATTTTTGTGCAAACGCCTCGTCTGCCTGATTCACCAAATTCATAAGCGAACAGTAAGGTTTTGCCTTTAACAACAGCTTATGCAATCCCTGCATTGCAAGGAGACGCACTTTTTCCACGCAAATGCCCAGGGCAAACATTCCCACCGCAGCCAATACAGTGGTACCCAAAAGCAGAAAAACGCTGTCTACCTTTGAGGCTCCAAACCACTCCTGCCATACATACCGAAGGCCCAGATTTTCGTGAAGCAGATAAACCCCCAGCGTCAGTCCGCCCAGCTTTCCAACCGTCCTGCATACCTTGCCATCCTTTGGAATGCCAAGGAAGGCCCCAAATAAGCCCAAGGAGGCAACGAGCGGGAATAAGTGGTTATATTCCATACTAACGCCCAAAAGGCCCTCAAAATGGCCTGTACGGCTGTAGGCGAAGGCCAAAGCAAACATCTCTGCCAGATTCAGGGCGGTACCTAAGAGAAACAAAAGAATTCCCCGTCCCTTTTTCTCCAAAACGCCCCCTCCGAATTTGCGGAGATAGGCAGCCAGTACAAAGACACAAATGTACCACAGCACATCATAGCCTTTTTTATCCATGGTAAAACGGAAGGGCAAAACCGTTTTCCCGATGCTGAAGAACAACAGTAAAATCGCCAGAACGATTCTGTGCTGTTTTTTGGTCAAATCCCGAACCCCTTTTCCCAGCAGGGGAAGCAGAATATAGAAATAAACATATGCCGTCAAAAACCAATAGTGTTCCATCCCCACAGGAAACAACAGCTGCAGATAGTAATAAGTATTCACCTCTGCTGCCGGCACCAAACCAAGCAGTACCGCCAGCACGCCGATTCCCACGGAATAGGTCCAAATCTGCAACAGGAGTTTCAAAAGTCTGGACAGCTTAAATCCGGACTCACACAAAAAATAACCGCTGATGAGCATATACACATTCACGGCCACAATGCAAAATGCCTCGATTCCCCAAGCCACCAAACCATAACCGGTCACCGGATTTTCGGTGAGGCTGCACAGCAGATTTCCTTTTCCCAAATAATGCAAAACCACCACCATAAGCATGGCCACAACCCGGAGGAACTCCAGATTGTACATCCGCTTATCGGTCTTATTTTTATCCATTAAAATCGTTTCCTGATTCATTGTTCACGCACCTTTCCTCCTTGATTTTAGTATAAACCATTGACCGCATTCTTTCAATGGTTTATACTAAAATCACTTTGAATGATTCACATTTCGGGAGAAAAAATCATGCTAGCAGTTGACTTTGTGGGATACAGTGCCGTTCATGATGAAGGCTTTTATTACAATATTGGCGGTGGCCATGATTTCTATCTGATGGTCCTTACCGCATCCCCTGCCCAATTCTGGGTAGACGGACAAATGCGCACCTACCCCGCCAACTCTTTCATTCTCTATGCTCCCGGTGCATATATCTGCTATTCCGCAGCGAAGGAGGTCTACAAAAATGACTGGCTGCGTTTCCGTACGGACGAATCCTTTATCAAGGATTTCCCTCTGCAAAATGTTCCCTTTTCCGTAACCGACCCGGAATATTTGCATTCCCTGTTCAAGCTCATCACCTGGGAATCTTCTTTTACTTCCGCCAACAGCGAATTGATTCTCTCCCACCTTTTGACCTCTCTTTGCTTTAAGCTGCAGGGTTGTCTGGGTGAGGGCATTGATGCCAACTCTCACGCATCAATGATTATCGCGCTTCGCAAAAAAATATACAATAACCCGCAGCTTCCCTGGAGTGTCAAGCAAATGGCTGACGAGCTCCATTTAAGTGCGGGCTATTTACAAATGCTTTATAAAAATATGTTTGGCTCCTCCTGCATGGACGATGTCATCGAGGGACGTCTTCGTCGTGCCAAGGACCAGCTGGCCAGCTCCTCCAAATCCGTTTTTGATGTGGCGGAAGACTGCGGTTATCACAATGTAGAGCATTTCTGCCGTCAGTTCCGACAGTACATCGGTTGCTCCCCCAGTCAGTACCGTAAGGCCTCCCGCCTCAGCACGGCCAAGGTTTCACCCGATCATATCAATCTGGGCGGTTTGGAACTTACCGAACAAAACAATCCATAACTTTACTGCCTTCTTTTACGAAAGCAATAAACTCATCTATCTGCGCGGTACAGGGAATGGTCTGTCCGCCTTCATAAATCTTTCCGTCTCTGGTGAAAACCCATTTTCCCTTAGGCAAATAAACCTCTCTCTGGGTTCTTCCCTGTTCATAAATCGGTGCAAACAGGATGTCCGGTCCGTACATGTACTGATCCTCCAAGGTATAGCAAACGGAATCTTCCCAATTATCCCAAAACATAGGGCGCATAATAGGTGCACCGGTACTGCTGTTTTCATCCATACAGCTACAGGTATAATCCTTCAGACGTTCCCGCAGTTCGATCAGATTTTTCAAAACAGGATAATTCTTTTCGCCAAAGCACCAAATCTCATTATCTCCGCCACTGCTTTCTTTTACGCCGGGATGTCTTTCCACATGATAGGAAGGACGCTTTCTCACTCCATGGAGACGCATAACGGGACAGAACAATCCAAACTGGAACCATCTTACAATCAACTCCCGGAAATAGTCGCTTTCAATATCTCCGCTGTGGAAGCCGCCAATGTCGGAATTCCACCAGGGAATACCGCACATGGCCATGGAAAGACCACTCTTAATACTCATCTTCAGATTCTCAAAGGTAGAAGCAATATCTCCGTTCCAAACCACGGCACCGAAGCGTTGAGAGCCGGGATAAGCCGCTCTGGTAAGGGATACAACCTCTTCTTCTCCCTCTTTTTTCATTCCATCATAAATCAGCTTGGAATAATAAAAGGGATATAACTGGGCGGTCTGTGCACCATTGCCCAGATAATATTTTAAATGGCCCGGCTGTTGGGGATGAACCTCCGGCTCCGCCTCATCCAACCAGAAGGTTTTAATGCCGTAATCATAATAATTCTTTTTAATCTTCTCCCAGACAAATTCTCTTGTCTCCGGATTCATGGCATCGATAAAGGTCTGCTGTCCATAGAAATCAAAGGTTCCGAACTGTCCGTTTTCTGTGCGAACCAGCATATTGCCATCATTCATCTCCCGATAATTCTCGCTGGCAGGATTGATGGTGGGCCAGATGGAAACCACCGGCTTTACTCCAAGCTCCTGAAGTTCCTCACACATGGCTTTGGGATCCGGCCAGTACTTGGGGTCAAACTTCCATTCTCCCTGCTCGGTCCAGTGGAAGTAATCAATGACAATGGCATCCAGGGGAATGCCACGCTTCTTGTATTCTCTGGCTACCGCCAGCAAATCTTCCTGACTCTCATAGCGAAGCTTACACTGCCAAAAGCCGGCTGCCCATCTTGGGAATTTCGGTGCATAACCGGTTAAGTCGCAATAAAGCTTCATGGTTTCCGCAGGAGTTTCTCCCGCATACAAAAACAAATCTGCCTGATAAGCGCTGTCTGCCACAAACATGGTATGATTTCCGGTGGTCTCACATCTGCCGGGGGCCGGATTATTCCAAAGCATTCCGTATCCCAACGAAGAATAGAGTACAGGCAGGGTAGACTTGGTATTGTAATGAATGATTTCGCAGGAAGATCCCTTGCGGTCAAACAAGTCCTCCTGCTCCTGTCCCATCCCGTAAAAATGCTCTCCGGGATTTGCATGGAAAATCATTTTAATACGGTAATGGTCTCCCTCCGTGTGAATATTTCGATTGGTGTAATCTCCTTCGTATTTGGTGCGAAGAATTTCTTTCCCATCCTTGTAATAATTGATGAGCCCGCTGCTCCAGCCGGTACCAATATCCACGGTTGCACTTATATGACCGTTACGAATGGTTGCCCTTTGCTCGTTTCCCTCTACCACACAGGTATCCTGTGTAACGGGAGGCAACACGGTCCAGTTCTCGTCCAACAAGGTATTATTCTTGGTACTTCGAATACGCAGACAATCCTTTCCGTAAGGCTCAATCACCGTAAGTTCATCGCGACGTCTGTAAATTAATCTTTTCTCTTCGATAAAGATATTTTTCATTCTTTCCACTCCCTTAGGCATTTACCACTACTGTGGTTTCAAAGGTTTTATACGCATCCACCAAATCCAGTTCCTCGGTCACATCCAGCTTAGGCTCTCCGTCCACATCAAAGTGCACACGACGAATGCCACTGCTTCTGGGAGCATCCACACCGGGACGGGCATGATAGGTATTCCAGGTAATTCCATCCGGGTCCACTACGTAAGCGTTGTGGCCGGTACCGTATTCTCCCTCTACACTTCTGGAGGTCAGAATGGGATAATTGGTCTTTCTCCAATTGGAAACATCCAATAAATCCTTGCCGGGTTCAATGGTCAAAAGGCCTACCACATAGGTGGTATCCACTGCTGCGGAGGAGAAGGTAACGTGCAAATTCCTGCCCTGTAGCAAAGCAAACGGTCCCTCATCCACGAAGGTATGATTGTTGGCCCAACCGTAGTCCGGCTTGGATAATACCACCGGTTCGGAAGCTAACATCCAGGGTTTCATGGGATTTAATTTCGCCAGGTATAACCAGGCACCCAAATCCTTGGGAAGGAACTGTCTCTGAGACCAGATTACATAGTATTCTCCCTCCCATTCAAATTCGGTCATATCCAGGGAAATCACTTTACCGGATTCACATAAATCACTGCCGTCCGCTTTTACCACACGTTTGGGGCAAGACCAATCCTCACGGCAAATCGGGTTGCCACCCTCCCTTAGCTCCATTACATGACTCTCCTCACAGAAGAAGGGCTCCGGTGTCGCCGCATGGAAAATATATAATCTGCCATCAATCTCATGAAACTCCGGTGCCCATAAAAGGCCACCGATTCCGGGATAGGTTGTAGAATCCAAAATCAAATGTTCTTCTGCCTCTGCAATACCCTCCAAAGTGTCGGAGCAACGCAAATAGAGGGTATGATTATTATCTGCATCATTGGTAGCAATAAAGTAATACTTGCCCTGCCAATAGGTTACGCAGGGATCTGCCCGATTCAGGGCAACGGGGAAATCAAAATGCTCCTGATAAACCTGGCCTCGAACGTTGTAAGCACCCGGCTTAGAAAAATCAATTTTTGCCACATCCTCTTTTTCAAAACGAACCTTTTTAAGTACCTTAGCGCCATCGCTGTAGACGGCAGCCACCTTTGTCCCGTTTAATGCTTCCAACGAGTTTACCAAAATCTCCTTGGGAATGTCCAAACCAACCTGCTTTGCGGGAAGCAATTTTTTCTTCAGATAATCTCCCAGCTGCTGGGAAATCGTAAGGGTGTTTCTTGGAACAACTCCCTCTATCTTTTCGATTCCCGAAAAAGTTTCCCGGCCGAATACCGACTCGTCGGAAATCATTTTTCCTTCGTCTAACATCCTGCCTTCCTGCAAATTTACCATGCCTTCCTTATAGGCTTCCCCTTCGTATTTCCACTGAAGCACATAAGCATCACAATCCTTGCAATAGCAGCAACGTACATCTTCCAGCTTTCCCTGTTTTCCCGCTTCCGGACAAATCATGGAAACTTCTTTGTACTGCAATAAATCCTTGGTGGTTGCAAATAAAATCTCTCCCACATTTTCTGTATCCGGCTCACCATCCGCCAAGGTACGAATGCAAACCACGCCAAAGCTTTCCTCCTTCATAGGAAACAGCCAGGGCATCTTTAAGCTCTTTGGATTCAAAGAGCCGTCCGCATTCTCGGTTGCCTTTGCAAAGAATACGCCGGAATTATGATTTAATGCCAGAAACTCTCCGTTCTCTTCTACTGCCAAATGCATACTGTATGCCAGTCGATTGGCATAAATCTTGTCGTCCATTGGAATTCTTGTATAATTTAATACCTTCATAACACCCCTCCGTGAAGTTTTGTTTTCTGTATCCTAAGTCTCATCTTACTTCATGTATTTTCAAAATCACATGATGAATCAAAAGGAATAATTGATATATTATCAGAATTGCGGATTTCTTCCATTTCTGTCAAAAAAATGTTATAATCCATTTATCGAAAAGGAGTATATCCCTATGAACACACAAACCGAAAACTTCCTACAGTGGACCAACCTGTTATCTACCAGGCGTCCCAAAGAAATATTTCAAAAGAACACGAACCCGGATTCCTCCAACACAGAGGATGATTTTCTGGACGGATTTGAAAAAGATTATTACACCATTATCGGCAATTCCTATTTTCGTCGCCTGCAGGACAAAACCCAGGTCTATACCCTGGACGACAGCGACTTTATTCGCACCCGACTGACTCATTCCATTGAGGTGTCTGCCATTTGTGAAATTTTGGGCCACAAGGTGGGTAAAATGATTCGTCAGGAGAATTCCAAGTTGGTGCAACCGGAAAACCTTCCTGACACTTTGGAACAGGATATTCCTCTGGTTTTACGCTGTGCCGGCTTATTGCATGATATCGGTAATCCACCCTTTGGGCACACGGTGGAGGCCTTTATTTGCAATTGGTTTGACCCGGATTTACGCATTAAGCAGGAACTACGCCCCTTGGAATTGTCAGAGGAAGCCATTGCCGACCTGACCCACTTTGACGGAAATGTACAAAACCAGCGCATCGTCCTCCGTCACGGTCAGGATTCCAATCCGGACGGCCAATATCGCAATTACGGAATGAATCTGACCTGTGCCGTTATCGGAAGCATTTTGAAATATCCTTATTCTTCCCAATATGCCACCCGGGAGGAACTGCGAATTGCAAAAGAAAAGGGCAAAAAGAAAAAACGCAAAAAAATCGGTTATTTCCATGTGGATCAGTGGATTGTGGAGGCCGTACAAAAGGAACTGGGAACGTTGGCCCCCGATGCCCCTATGCATACCTGCGGGAAACGAAACCCCTTAATGCTTCTTTTGGAGGCGGCAGATGATATTGCCTACGGAACTGCGGACCTGGAAGACTCCGTCAAGAAAGGAACCCTTCCCCTTTCCGATGCGCTCCTCTTTTTCCCAAAAGAGGTGAGAGAAGCCGCAGGGGAGGATATGGATTTCAAGACCTTCCAGCAGATGTTAAAAACCGCCCGGGAAAGAAGCATCGACGAAGTCATTGTCGAATTCGGAAATCAATATTCTGCAATTATGAGCGGCAATTACGAAGGCGGTCTGGTGAAAAACTGCAGCCACAATTACAAGGACAAAACCTGGGACTCGGATGCCCAAACCTTGGATAAAATAATGACTGCCATCTATATCAAGCGAGACATTTTATGTACCAAATTCCATCATACGGAAAGCTATATCGGTGACATTCTAAACGACCTGGTGGATGCGGTACTGGATGAGGATACCCCTAAGGATAGTCCCAAAAAGAAAATGCTTCGCAAGGAAATGGACCAATTCCTAAGCAAAGCCAAGCTGGAATACAATCGAGACAACGAATATATTCTGAGCCATGAAAACCATCCCCGCCATTACAAAGATGGCTCCCCGGAGCAGATACAAAATCGAAACTATTACCTGATGTTAAGCGTGATTGATTTTGTATCCGGTATGACGGACGGTTACGTGGAGCTGTTTGCTCACAAGATTTATCATGCGGAAGAATAAAAAAAGCGAGAATCCGTGGATGGATTCTCGCTTTTCTTTTTTGAAACCTGTTTTATTGCACTCTCATATTGGTGTAGCCCATCAGGCTCTCATCCACTTCCACCGCACACTCACGGCCTTCACGGATTGCCCAAACCACCAGAGACTGTCCTCTGTGCATATCACCTGCTACAAATACCTTATCCTGAGAAGTCTGGTAGTGACCGGCTGCAGTTTTTACGTTACCGCGCTCATTTCGCTCTACGCCGAAAGCTTCGGTTACATATTCCTGTGCGCCCAAAAATCCGGCTGCAATCAGAACGATTTCCGCATCCAGAATT
>DCGY01000007.1:0-787 GCA_002314715.1 Lachnospiraceae bacterium UBA1766
CTTCCCAGGTCATGAAACCGATAAGAGGGTTCTTTCCAAGAGCAAGCTCACCCATAGAGGTAGAAGGACCATCTGCAAGTACCTGTCCTGCCTGAACGTAGTCACCCTTGAATACAATCGGTCTCTGATTGTAGCAGTTAGACTGGTTACTTCTGGAGAACTTGGTCATGCGGTAAGTCATCTTCTCACCGTCATCACAAGCAACACGTACTTCCTTGGAGGATACGTACTCAACCTTACCTGCCTTCTTTGCAACCACACATACACCGGAGTCTACCGCGGTCTTAACTTCCATACCGGTACCTACAACAGGTGCCTCGGTGGTAAGAAGCGGAACGGCCTGACGCTGCATGTTGGATCCCATCAGCGCACGGTTTGCATCGTCGTTCTCAAGGAAAGGAATCAAAGCGGTAGCTACAGAGAATACCATCTTAGGAGATACATCCATGTAATCGAACATCGTCTTGGGATATTCCTGAGTTTCCTCACGGAAACGACCGGAAACGCTGTTCTTTACGAAATGGCCGTCTGCATCCAACTGCTCGTTTGCCTGTGCTACATGATAATTATCCTCTTCATCAGCAGTCATATAAATAACTTCTTCTGTTACACGAGGATTTGCCGCATCGGTCTTATCAATCTTACGATAAGGAGCCTCTACGAAACCATATTCATTAATTCTTGCATAGCTTGCAAGAGAGTTAATCAAACCGATGTTAGGACCTTCGGGAGTCTCAATAGGACACATTCTACCGTAGTGAGAATAGTGTACATCTCGAACCTCGAA
>DCGY01000007.1:889-17696 GCA_002314715.1 Lachnospiraceae bacterium UBA1766
ATCCATGAACTGTGACAACTGAGAAGATCCGAAGAACTCCTTAACAGCAGCTGTTACAGGCTTAATATTGATAAGGCTCTGAGGAGAAACCTCATCTGCATCATGAGTAGTCATACGCTCACGTACAACTCTCTCCATTCTGGACAAACCGATACGATACTGGTTCTGTAATAATTCACCAACCGCACGGATACGTCTGTTGCCAAGGTGATCGATATCATCATCGTTGCCAAGGCCATATTCCAAATGCATATTGTAGTTAATGGAAGCAATGATATCTTCCTTGGTAATATGCTTGGGAACCAATTCACATACATTCTTCTGAATAGCCTCTCCCAGCTTTTCAGCATCCTCACCGAACTCCTCCAAAATCTGAGCCAGTACAGGGTAGTAAACTAACTCATGGATACCGTAATCGGCAGGATTGCAATCTACGTACTTGGTCATATCAACCATCATATTGGAAAGAACCTTTACATTTCTCTCCTCAGTCTGGATATATACAAAAGGAACAGCTGCGTTCTGAATGGTATCAGCAAGTTCAGCAGTAACCTTATCTCCGGCACTTGCCAAAACTTCGCCGGTAAAAGGATCTACTACATCAGATGCAAGGATCTGATGTCTGATTCTGTTCTTCAGAGCCAGCTTCTTATTAAATTTATATCTTCCGACTTTCGCCAGATCATAACGACGGGGATCAAAGAACATTGCATTGATTAAGCTTTCAGCACTCTCTACGCTCAAAGGCTCGCCGGGACGAATCTTTTTGTATAACTCTAACAGACCCTCCTGGTAATTTTCAGAAGTGTCTTTTGTAAAGCTTGCCTTAATCTTAGGTTCATCACCGAACAACTCGATAATTTCATCATTGGTACCTACGCCAAGAGCACGAATTAATACAGTAATCGGAACCTTACGAGTTCTATCTACACGTACATAGAAAACGTCATTGGAATCGGTCTCATACTCTAACCATGCACCACGGTTCGGGATAACGGTACTGGAGAACAATCTCTTACCGATTTTATCGTGACCGATTGCGTAGTAGATACCAGGAGAACGAACCAACTGGCTTACGATTACACGCTCTGCACCATTAATTACAAAGGTACCGGTCTCTGTCATCAAAGGTAAATCACCCATGAAGATTTCATGTTCACTGATTTCTTCCTTTTCCTTGTTGCAAAGACGTACTTTTACCTTTAAGGGAGCAGCATAATTTGCATCTCTCTCTTTGCATTCTTCAATAGAATACTTGACTTCATCCCTGCAAAGTTCAAAGTCTACGAATTCCAGACTCAAAGAGCCGCTGTAATCAGCGATAGGAGAGATATCATCGAATGCTTCTTTTAAACCTTCGTTTAAAAACCACTCATAAGAATCCTTCTGGACCTCAATGAGATTGGGCATTCCTAAAACCTCTTTTTGTCTTGAATAACTCATACGCATAACCTTGGTACCGGCAATTGGACGTATTCTGTTCTTTTCCATTGACATTTCACCCCGTTCTTCATTATTACTATTAAATAAACATAGTTCCGCACAATAGTGCATCATCCATATTAACACAAATCAGAAACGTGGTCAAGCGAAAAATCGAAAGAATTTTAGAAAATTTTGAAATGAATTAGAATATTTCTTAGAAAATAAAAAAACAAAAGACCGAGGCTCCATGAACCATGGAACCTCAGTCGTAATATCATAGACTTCGCTAAAATTACTTCAAGGTAACCTTTGCGCCAACTTCTTCAAGTTTCTTCTTGATATCTTCAGCTTCTTCCTTGGTAGCTGCTTCCTTGATTACCTTAGGAGCGCCATCAACGGTATCCTTAGCTTCCTTCAAGCCAAGACCGGTGATCTCACGAACAACCTTGATAACCTTAACCTTCTCAGCGCCAGCTTCGGTAAGCTCAACGTCGAACTCGGTCTTCTCTTCTACTTCTGCTGCAGGGCCAGCTGCTGCTACAACAACACCTGCTGCTGCAGAAACACCAAACTCCTCTTCACATGCTTTTACAAGATCATTTAACTCTAATACGGTTAACTCTTTGATTGCGTCAATTAATTCCTGTGCGCTTAATTTAGCCATTTTAATTTTCCTCCATTAATAGATTAATTATTGTTATTTAAGAAACGTTTGAAATGATTGTCATTTCATAAAATTGAGAAACGATTGTTTCTCTGCAACAACGGTAGCTTATTCTGCTACGCAAGCTGCTGCGCCACCTTTCTCTGCCACCTGATTGATGACACGAGCAAAGTTGCTGATAGGGCTCTTCATGCTGCCAAGCAATCTGGAAATAAGAACTTCTCTGGAAGGAATGCTAGCGATTGCTGCCATACCGGCTGCATCGTAAACGGTTCCCTCTACAACACCGCCCTTAATCTCAAGCTTGTTAGCGGTCTTTGCGAAGTCTGCCAAAATTCTTGCAGGAGCAGTTGCATCAGTAGTAGAAATTGCTACTGCGCTGGGTCCCTCAAGGTAAGGTGCAAGACCTTCGAATGCGGTTCCCTTGAATGCACGAGTCATCATGGTGTTCTTGTAAACCTTATATGTTACACCTGCCTCACGCAAATTCTTACGAAGAAGAGTATCCTGCTCAACAGTAAGTCCACGATAATCAACGAGAACTACAGACTGTGCGTCTTTGATCTGTGCGGAAATCTCCTCAACGACGGGCTGCTTTAATTCAACCTTTGCCATTTGTTTTACCTCCTTATAGATTTGTAGGGGATAAACCCCAGCCGAAAGGAGTTTCGTTCTATAAACAAAAAACCTTCCTGAAGACAGGAAGGTAAAAAGTCTAATCAAAAAACTCTTTCCTCGGCAGGCGCTCTTGCTTACCCCGACTACGGGGCCTGCTGTCTTCGGCATGTGTGCTTTAGCACACTCGGACATAATAACATAAGGGGCTGACATATGTCAACCCCTTAATTTTAATTTTTATTAGAACTTTGCAACAGAAACCTTTACGCCAGGTCCCATGGTGCTAGTAAGAGTGATGCTTCTTAAGTACTGACCCTTTAATGCGCTGGGCTTAGCCTTTACGATAGCATCCATAAGTGCATTGAAGTTCTCCTTCAAAGCATCCTCGGTGAAGGAAGCCTTACCTACAGGTACATGCACGATGTTGGTCTTATCAAGTCTGTACTCGATCTTACCGGCTTTGATATCGTTAACTGCCTTGGTAACATCCATAGTTACGGTACCAGCCTTAGGGTTAGGCATTAATCCCTTAGGTCCGAGAACCTTACCGAGACGTCCTACAACACCCATCATATCAGGAGTAGCTACAACTACGTCGAAATCCAACCATCCATCATTCTGGATTCTGGGGATCAACTCGTCGCCACCAACATAATCAGCACCAGCTGCTTCTGCCTCTGCTACCTTGTCGCCCTTAGCGAATACTAATACACGTACAGTCTTACCGGTTCCGTTCGGAAGAACTACTGCACCACGGATCTGCTGCTCAGCATGACGTCCGTCGCATCCGGTTCTGATGTGTACTTCGATTGTCTCATCAAACTTTGCGGTTGCAGTCTTCTTTACCAATGCAATAGCCTCTTCAGGCTCATATGCGGTTGCACGGTTTACAAGCTTTGCAGCCTCTGTATATTTCTTACCATGTTTCATTATTAAAATCCTCCATATAGGTTCTAACGACAACACTTCGTTGTCTCCCAACATTATTAACAGCTTCTATATTAGTCTTCTACAACAATACCCATACTACGTGCAGTACCAGCAATCATGCTCATAGCTGCTTCCAAGCTTGCTGCGTTAAGATCGGGCATCTTAGTCTCAGCGATCTCTTTGATCTTGTCCTTGGAAATAGTAGCAACTTTGGTCTTGTTAGGAACGCCTGAACCAGATTTAAGGTTGCAAGCCTTCTTTAACAATACTGCTGCAGGGGGAGTCTTAGTAACGAAACTAAAGCTTCTGTCTGCGTATACAGTAATAACAACAGGAATGATAAGGTCGCCCTTGTCAGCTGTTCTAGCGTTAAACTGCTTTGTGAATTCTACAATGTTTACACCCTTCTGTCCAAGTGCAGGACCAACTGGTGGAGCCGGTGTAGCTTTGCCGGCAGGAATCTGTAACTTGATATATCCTTCTACTTTCTTTGCCATTGTGGCACCTCCTATAATGTGGTAATTCGGCGCAGGAAGTACATACGAAATGCTCCTGCTCCCACCGGAATACGAATCTTTGTATTCCCTTAATTGTTGCCTGGGTAATTTACCCAATATATTTTACAGGTTGCCCTGAAAATACCTTAGTTCATTCTTCTGACTTCTGCAAAGCTGATCTCTACAGGAGTCTCTCTGCCGAAGAGCTCAACATTAATTGTTGCAGTCTGTTTGCCGTAATCAATCTTCTGAACAACACCAACGGTGTCCTTCCAAACGCCGGCTACAACTGCAATGCTGTCACCTTCTGCAAAATCAATTGAAACATCGTCGCTCTTGATTCCCAAGGGCTTCATCTCTGCTTCTGTAAGCGGAACGGGTTTACTTCCCGGTCCAACAAATCCGGTCACGCCACGGGTATTACGAACTACATACCATGTGTCATCGTTCATCTCCATATTAAGAAGAACATATCCGGGGAACATCTTTTTCTGAACGGTTTTCTTTGCGCCATTCTTTACTTCCACTACATCCTGAAGAGGTACTCTTACTTCGAGAATCTCTTCTGCCAAGTGTGGATTGTTCTCGATTGTCTTCTCAATGTTGGCTTTGACCTTATTTTCATATCCTGAATAGGTATGCACTACATACCATTTTGCCTCTGCCATACAATCGCCCTCGCTCTATAATGATGTCAAGAAATTCACGCCATACTGGAGAACATAATCCAGTACCGCAATGATAAGTCCTAAAACAACTGAGATTACTACAACCGCTATAGATTGCTTCAGTGTAGATTGTTTGTCCGGCCATGAAATTTTCTTGTATTCAGACTTCACGCCCTTGCAACCGGCCTTAATACGACCGATCAAACCGGGTTTGGTCTGCTTTTCTGCTGAATCTCCCATTTAGACCTCCATTGATATAGAACCGTTACCGGGTTACAAAGAAATTATTTGGTTTCCTTGTGAGTAGTATGGGTCTTGCAGAATCTACAGTACTTCTTGGTTTCCATTCTATCAGGATGGGTCTTCTTATCCTTGGTAGTATTGTAGTTACGCTGCTTGCATTCTGTACATGCTAAAGTTATTTTTGTACGCATTTGTCTACCTCCACGTATAGTCTGATTATCGATTTTTAAGCATAAAAAAAAGAGCTAAAACTCATCTCGCTTGACCAATATAGCATAGAAATCAACCTTCGTCAACACATTTTTTCCGCAATGTCTCATGTTTTCCGCAAAAAAGCCTTGCATTCCCGTCTATTCCGTGCTAGTGTAAGCTTAAGAAGGTGGGATAGAATCGGAAAGGATTCCGTTTTCTCTCGCCAGTGACCATTCACGCAGATTCATGGAAGAAAGGAGGCGTGGCGATGGGTGCCGTTCTGGACACAGTTTACAATAACTATCTATCCACTTACACACCAAAGGAAATAACCCGTTATGACACTCACAAAAAGAGTGAACTTCGCGGTGTGTATAATTCCATTGTCAAATTGAATAAAGAGTCTCCTTGGTATCTTCCCACTACGAACAAGGATACCCAGAAGTATGCTGTCGATTTAAAGGAAAATGCCCGTGATCTGCATAATACTATAGCACAGTTGGGCGGTTTAGAGGAAGACGGACTTTTCAAAAAGAAGAGTGCTTACTCCAGCGACGCGGATGTTGCCACCGCCAAATTTATCGGCACCTCCTCGGAACAGGCTTCTGAGATGGAACTTACAGTTCACTCTCTTGCTACCCCGCAGGAGAATTTGGGTGAGTTTCTTTCTAATAGGAAAGTAACCCTTCCCGCAGATACCTATTCCTTTGATATTTCCATCAATGACATGAATTACGAATTCCAATTCTCCATTGACAGCGACGAAACCAATCGGCAGGTACAAAACCGTCTGGTTCGACTGATTAACAATGCAGACATCGGAATAAAAGCTACCATATTGGAAGATTCAGAGAAGGCTGCTTTAAAGCTTACCTCTGACAGCACCGGTCTTCCTTCCGACAAAGAAGACATTTTCCGAATCACTGACAACCGCACCAGTATGCGAAGCGGTACCGTGAAATACTTTGGTCTGGATTACGTGGCCAAGGAAGCGGAGAACGCCCGCTATTCCATCGACGGTGAGGAATACAGTTCCAACGAAAATCAATTCCAGACCGACTCCTACGAAGTGAAGCTTCACGGCGTTAACCGCCCGGGAGAATCCACCCGAATCGGTCTGAAAACCGATATCGAATCCATTGCCGACAATATCAATCAGTTGGTAAACGGCTACAATGATTTTATCCGGGTTGCCACCGGTTATTCGGACAGTCAGTCCCGTAGTCGCAAGCTGGTATCCGAGATGCGCGACATCGCCAGATATTATCACAACTCCATGGAATCCATGGGACTTGATATGAAGGAAGACGGAACGCTTTCTCTGGACAGTTCTCTGCTACACAGTACCGCCGAATCCTCTGAGGACATCAGTGAAACCTTTAAGTGTTTTAAGGATTTCTCCAAAGCCCTTCTTCGAAAGAGCAATCAGATTTCCTTAAATCCTATGGATTACGTAGAAAAGACCGTTGTTGCCTATAAGAATCCGGGGCACAATTTTAACAGTCCTTATACTTCCAGTGCTTACAGCGGTATGATGTTTAATTTCTTCTGTTAAAAACACCTTATGAAATTCGAAGTCGAAAATCATAAGGTGTTCTTTTTTTGCCTTCTTTTGCTTCTCCGTCTCTGCGCCTATGCGTCGAAGGTTTACTTATCCGCATTCAGTTCCTGATTTACCATATCCCAGGCAGCCAGGATTACTTTGTCCATATCATAATACCGATATTGTCCCAGACGTCCGCCGAACAGTACATTCTTTTCTTTCTGCGCCAATTCAAGATACTTGGCAAACAGTTCATTGTTTCTATCATCATTAATAGGGTAATAAGGTTCATCCCCCTTGTGCCAGTCAGCAGGATATTCTCTGGTAATCACTGTACCCTTGCCGGTTCCGAATTCGAAATGCTTGTGCTCGATAATTCGTGTGAAAGGAACTTCTCTCTCCGTATAATTGACCACCGCATTTCCCTGGAAGTTATCTTCCTGTGGAAGAATCTCTTCCTCAAATCGAAGAGAACGATACTGAAGCTCTCCCAGCTGATATTTAAAGTACTCATCCAGCATACCGGTATAAAGCACCTTCCCGAAGGTATCTCCCTGATCGGTACCGTTTGGTTCCCCGGAACAGTTCATGCTGTACAGGCCAGGTACATTCGCGCCGGTTTTCGTCACAAACTCGGAATACTCTTCTCCCAAAAGCACCGGAATTCCTTCCAACAGTTTTTGGATAATCTGGGTGTATCCCCCTACCGGAATGCCCTGATAAGGATCCGTAAAATAATTGTTATCATAAGTCATACGAACCGGAAGTCTTTTAATAATAAAAGCCGGCAAGTCCTTGCAGTCTCTTCCCCACTGCTTCTCAGTATAACCCTTTACCAATTTCTCATATACATCTTTTCCCACCAAAGACAAAGCCTGCTCCTCCAAATTGGAAGGATTCTCGATTCGGCAATCTGCCTTTTGTGCATCAATGATTTCCTGTGCTTCCTTTGGGGTTTTGATCCCCCACAGCTTGCTGAAGGTATTCATATTAAAAGGAAGGTTGTAAAGCTCATCCTTATATACGGCAATGGGTGAATTGATGTAATGATTGAAGTAGGCAAATTGATTTACATAATCCCACACATCTTTTCGACTGGTGTGAAAAATGTGGGCGCCATATTTATGCACTTGAATTCCGTTCCAATCCCGAGTGTAAATATTGCCGCCAACCTGGGCTCTCTTATCGATGCAAAGGCATTTCTTTCCCGCCTTTTTCATTTCATATGCAAACACTGCCCCAAACAAACCGGTTCCCACAATCAGATAATCATATTTCATATTTGTTTTCTTCCTTGAAATTTCTCTTTTTCCATCAAACGAATTATGTTCCTGTCATTTTGCATCGGAAAAGAAACAATAAACTGTTTTCGATGCCATTTTTCTTCTCACCTCAGGAAATACTGCATCGAAAACTCTGCTCATATCATATCTCGATGCAAAAATCTTCCAAATCAAGTAATTTTAGCATCGAAAAAGTAATTTGTTACATTTTTCGATGTAATGTTTTGAAATCTGCCTCTCGGGCTGTCGCCCTTTGCCTCTCGGGCTGTCGCCCCAGGCTCTACAAGCAGTTCATTCGCAGAATGCTCTGCATTCTTGCTCATGTCGGGCTGTCGCCCTATAAGGTTAAAATAAAAACGTCGGAATTGCACGCAAGCGTACACCCGACGTTTTATTTTACCTTATACTGCTTGTAGCTTACGCAAAGTATCTGTCTAATAATCCCTTGAATGCCTTTCCATGTCTAGCCTCATCACGAGCCATCTCATGAACGGTATCATGGATTGCATCGAGATTTGCAGCTTTTGCACGCTTTGCAAGATCGGTCTTACCGGCAGTTGCACCGTTCTCAGCATCTACACGAAGCTGAAGATTCTTCTTGGTGCTGTTGGTAACAACTTCACCCAAAAGCTCAGCAAATTTTGCTGCATGCTCTGCTTCTTCGTAAGCAGCCTTCTCATAGTACATACCAACTTCAGGATAACCTTCACGGAATGCTACACGAGCCATTGCAAGATACATACCAACTTCTGTACACTCACCTTCGAAGTTTGCACGTAAATCAGCCTTGATATCCTCGCTGACATCTGCTGCTACGCCCAATACATGCTCTGATGCCCATACCATATCTTCTGCCTGAGCAGTGAATTTGGAACCGGGAACATGACATACGGGACACTCTGCAGGGGGCTCAGCTCCTTCGTGAACATAACCGCAAACGGGACATACATATTTCATTCTATTTTCCTCCTAATCATCAAAAATCTTCGTTCAAAACGTAGGTTTATTATACTCCAAAAAACATTTATTTGTCAATTTTCATATCTTGCCGAAATTGCGCAATTTATGAAAAAGCACTCACAAATGTCTGCTATGCAGGCGCTTGGTTTTGGGCAGCAGACTACAAAATGGGCACCCCAAGGGGTGCCCTCTGTTCTATCCTTATTCTACCGTTACACTCTTTGCCAGGTTTCTGGGCTTATCTACATCCAAGCCCTTCGCTACGCTCACGTAATAGCCAAGAAGCTGCAAAGGAATGACTGCAAGACTTCCCACAAAGTGCTCATCCACCTTGGGTACATAAGTTACGAAATCAACGGAATCCTCGATTTCATATCTTCCAAAGGTAGTAAGTCCGCAAAGGTATGCGCCTCTTGCCTTACATTCTACCATATTGGAAACGGTCTTCTCATACAAATCCGGCTGGGTCAGCACGCCGATTACCAGGGTATTGTCCTCAATCAGGGAAATGGTACCGTGCTTTAATTCGCCTGCCGCATAAGCCTCGGAATGAATGTAGCTGATTTCCTTTAACTTCAAGCTTCCCTCCAGGGAAATTGCATAGTCAATACCTCGTCCGATGAAGAAAATATCACTTGCATTGGCATACTTGGCTGCGAACCACTGGATACGCTCCTTGTCTTCCAAAACCTTTTCGATTTTCTCCGGAATGCTCTCCAGCTCACTGATATACGTCTTATAAGCCGCCTCATCCACAAGACCTCTCACATAACCAAACTGCAATGCCAGACAGTAGCCTGCCATCATTTGTGCGGAATATGCCTTGGTGGTAGCCACGGAAATCTCGGGACCTGCCAGGGTATAGAAAACATTGTCTGCCTCACGTGCGATTGAGGAACCTACCACATTTACAATTGCCAGGGTTTTGATACCCTTTTCCTTCGCCAGACGAAGAGCGGCCAAAGAATCTGCGGTTTCACCGGACTGGGAAATAACAATCACGATTCCGGTCTTATCCATCAAAGGCTTTCTGTATCGATATTCGCTGGCCAGTTCCACTCTTACGGGAATGCCTGCCAAATCTTCAATCACGTATTGATTTGCCATGCCCACATGCCATGCAGATCCACATGCCACGATGGTAATGGAGGTGATGGCTTTAATCTCCTCATCGGTAAGTCCTACCGTGGACAGATCGATTCTGCCATCCTTTAAAACACTTCCCAAAGTATCCTTGACTGCCTTGGGCTGCTCGTGGATTTCCTTCATCATGAAGTGCTCGTATCCACCCTTTTCTGCCGCTTCCGCATCCCAGGTAATCTCTACAGAATCCTTCTGTACCGCATCACCGTTCAAGTCATAGAATACCGCCTCTCCGGCACGTACTCTTGCGAACTCCAGGTTTCCGATATAATAAACATTTCTGGTATATTTCAATATTGCGGGTACATCGGACGCAATGTAGCTTTCTCCGTCGGTAATACCAAGAATCATGGGAGAATCTTTTCTTGCCACCCAGATTTCATCCGGATAATCGGTAAACATAAGCTCCAGCGCATAGGAACCACGTACACGTACCATGGTCTTTGCAATCGCATCTACAGGGCCCAATTTATATTTCTTGTAATAATAATCCACCAGCTTGATAACCACTTCGGTATCGGTCTGGGAATAGAACTGATAGCCGTGCTTTAACAGTTTCTCCTTCAGTTCCTGATAGTTCTCGATAATACCGTTGTGAACACCAACCACGTCGGATTCCACTTCACCGGAACCGGAGCCGGCGCAGTTTCCGCTTACATGGGGATGGGCATTTGTCTTGGAGGGTACGCCATGGGTTGCCCAACGGGTATGTCCGATACCACAGGTACCGGGCAATGCCTTACCTTCGTCCGTCTTTTCAATCAAATTCTTTAAACGACCGACCTCTTTTACCACCTCGGTATTTTTCTCGCCGTCTCTGACAGCAAGGCCGGCTGAATCGTATCCTCTATATTCCAGCTTACTGAGTCCATCCAACAAAATGGGGGCTGCCTGCTGCTTTCCTACAAATCCTACAATACCACACATATATTTTATTCCTTTCGGTTTTCTTATCTACCATACGATACGCATACATTATCTAGGATATTATACCTTTTTCCCATTTCCACGTCAAGAAAACTTCCACATCCCAAAACAGAAAAGCCGCCTGCGATTGCAGACGGCTTCATTACCTCTTTAGCTATGCCTTCTTAAATATTCTTCAAATTGTTCCTCCGGAAGGGGCTTGGAGAAATAATATCCCTGAATGATATCCACACCCAGTTCCTTCAGAGCATCTAACTGCTCTTTGGTTTCCACACCCTCCGATACGGTTTTATATCCAAGGCTTCTGGCTAGCTTTACGCAGGCCTCCAGAATTTTCCCTCTCTTGGGATCTCCAAACTGTTGCATAAAGGACATATCCAGTTTAATGACATCCAGCGGCAAAGTACTCAGCATATTGATAGAGGAGTATCCGGCTCCAAAATCATCCAGCTCAATCTGAAGTCTTTTCTCCTTCAGGTCATTCAGCTTCTGAACCAGCCCTTCCATATTTTCACTCATAAGAGATTCCGTAATCTCAATATGGAGACAATCGGTAGGGAGGCCCTTACTCTCCAGCATGTGCTCCACTTCCGCCACAATATTCCGTTTGTCAAAGGTTAATTTGGAAGCATTCACCGAAATAGGAATCAAATCCAGTCCCTTTTCTTTCCATCGAACCAAATTGTCACAGGTTCTGCGATATACATAAAAGTCCGCTTCGGAAATAAAACCATTTTGTTCAAACAACGGAATAAACGCTCCGGGAGAAAGGAATCCGTATTTGGGATGTTCCCAACGAATCAGCGCCTCAGCACCCACCACCTTTCCGGTATTGGCATCATGCTTGGGCTGATAGTATACCTTAAACTCCTGATTGGTTAATGCAGCATGCATATCCTTTTCCAGGACACGCTGTCGCTCAATTTCATTTTTGATTGCCCCGTCATAAACCGCCAAATTCTGACCATACTTATGCTTGATGGCATTCAACGCAATATGGGCATGGTCACAAGCTATCGTAATCGGATCTGTATGAGAAACATTTCTGCAGATTCCGTATTTCACCACCAAATCCGGCATAAAACCTTCCGGGATAATATCTAAACTTCTTTCCCCTTCTTCCAAAAGGGCCTCTTCCAAATCCGCATTGCGAATCAAAACCGCAAACTGATCTCCACCATAGCGTCCCACCAAAAGATCCGGACGCATAATCCGTGTAAGTCGTTTTGCCAATCTTCTTAGGATTTCATCTCCTGTCTTCATACCGTAGGTTTCGTTGATATCCTTAAAATCCTCAATATCCGACAGCATCAAATCAAATCTTTCATCCGGATACTTTTGAAGCACCTCAGCCGCATGCTGAATAAACGCTTTTCTGGTAAACAACCCGGTTAACTCATCAATATCGGCACGCTTAAAGGCATCCACATCCCGAAATCCCATCAGGAAGTGTGTCACTCTATCCGGCTCCCGATTCACCTTTGCATACACAAGCTGATTGTAATTGACTTTCCCCTTACAGATACGACGGTAATCCACCGTATATGTTTTTCCGGTGCTAATCTCCTTCAGGATATTCGACACCTCCGAGCATTTATCCACACGCTCCTTGTGCTCTTCCACCACGAAGTTCGAAACATACCACTTTCTGGCCAGTTCGTAATTCGACAACGACGACGCCGTATCCACCGATCCCGGAATTGCCAAATCCGGATTCACCTTGTAGGAGGTTAATTTCATATCCTCCAAATCAATCAGCCAAATCGCCTGAAAGTCCGTGCTCAAATATTCAATTACAGCCAAATCCATTTGCTGTTTGTCAATAATCATACATGTCCTCTCTGTTGGTATTTCATCGACAGATACCTGCCATGAAATTATCATTTGTGCGACCTAGTATCATTCATTATACCACAATAGCAGCAAAAAGGAAATCCTTTCCGCTTATTTTAGTGAAATCCCACATTGGATACTTCACCCACCGCAATACAATTCTCCAGGATTGCCCGAAGGTCGGTTCCTTCCTCACCTTTCGGTTCAAAATGGCCATTGACACGGTACCGAATCCGGCCTTCACCCAAATCCGTCTCATCATAATAATCCTCAAAAAAGGAGTGGGAAGAAACCGTTACCGCTCTTCGAATCCCCTTGAAATCCTCAAGTTTACATCCCGGAAAGTTAATATTCAAAATCTTACCAAAGCCCAAAGGTTTCTCAAGTGCCTCCTCAATCATCCGGGACAGATAGGCATCCGTCACCTCATGCATATCGCTCATATCCTCCGAGAAGGCCACCCCGTAAACTCTTTGGAAGGAAGCCTCAAAGGCCGCCCCTGCCGTAGCTGAATACTGTAAATCCGTGGCACAGTTATAACCGTAATTAATCCCGGAAAAAACCACATCCGGTCCCCCGGGAACAATATTTCTGCAGCCAATTCGAATACAGTCCGCAGGCGTACCGGTGCAGGCATAGGCATGCACATTCTCCACCGGAAATTCTACCGGCCAGGCCTCGAAAGAAGTCCGCAACGTAATGCTGTGAGACATGGCGCTTCTCTGACTGTCCGGTGCCACGACCCAAACCTCTCCGAATGCTGCTGCCGCTTTTGCCAGACGGATGATTCCGTCTGCGTCTATGCCATCATCATTTGTAATTAATATTTTTCTCATGTAAATCCTCGCATTTCGCAATCCGTAGCATTCCACTATGGGAGCGAAATTGCTACAGATTGCGACTCCTTACTTTATTTTTTATTTCATAAATACGAAGGAACTAAGCTCCATAAGACATCTGTTTTCAAAATATCCTGCAGTCCAACCGGTGTAGTCTGTGGTAATTTTGAAGAACACGCTGTGTCTGCCGGTCACCGCCTTTACAATACCGGTTACCACACCGCTGTCATGACCCACAGGGATGACACCGATTTCTTCTCCTTCTTCCCCGTCAATCAGAATATGCAGCTTGCAGTCCATACCGAAGCCGTTAATTTTCGCCGCAAATTCCATGGTTTTGCTGGAATCATCCGTGCCGAATTCAAAATACTTATAGCCGATAACCGTTCCGTTCATAATGTTTGTAATCACACGTTCAAACATATTTTTCTCAACAATAAACCCACTGTTTTTCAAAACACAGGCCAGGTCTGCTTTAGTCTCCACATAGGGATTCAGGGAATTCTGGAAACCCAGAGACGTCATTTCAACCGGCGGAATGGTGCCGTCCGGTAAAATGGTGATTTTCTCCACGCAACCCCTTCGGGACATAATGCTGTTGTTGGTCATTCGATGATAGAAAATATACCACTGTCCATTAATGTTTGCCACGGAGCCGTGATCGTTTCCGCCGGGATAATCCACCCCGTTATCCACGATGTATCCTCTGTATTCAAAAGGTCCTGTAGGACTTTTGGAGGTTGCATAAGCAAGTCTGCTGCCACGTTTGGGCGAATAAATCAGATAATAAGTATCTCCGATTTTTCTGGGCGAGCAGGCCTCAAAGAAAATCTTGTCCTTCTCATCAAAACCACCTTCCTCGGTCTCTACGCAGGGAATGATATGTTCGATGCAGGTTCCGTCCAGAATCTGATTCATTTTTTTGCTGTTTACCTCAGCCATAAAGGAGCGCTCGAAGCCGCAGTAAATATAGGTTCTTCCATCATCGTCCACCAAAACGCCGGGATCGATAAACCAGCCGTTACAGCAAATTTCATCCGGAATTGTATACTCATAGGCATCCAGCAGGCGGAAGGGTCCCTCCGGCTTTTCGCTGACTGCTACGGCGCCCTTTGCATTTACAATATAAGCAAACAAGTAATATTTTCCATCCGCTCCCCGAACCACATCCGGGGCAAACAGTCTTTGGCTAAGTCCGGTCCAGCCGGTATCCGCAGGATGGTCCCTGTCTGCCATGGTATGGAAAATATCTCCATGGCACACCCAGTTATTCAAATCCGTTACCGGTGCACTCCAACACTTTAATACATAATCACAAAACTCATTGCTTCCCGCACGGTCGTGGGAACCATAGATATAAACTCTGTCTCCAAACACTCTGGGTTCTCCGTCAGGGATATATTCCCAGGCAGGCAAATAGGGATTCGGCATTTTTATATCCTCTCTTTCACATCTTTATTGTAATATCTCCGCAAGTCGTTCCAACAGTTCATTCATCTTAATCGGTTTATTGATATGCCCGTTCATACCCGCAGCCAAAGAAGCTTTCCGATCCTCCGCAAATGCATTGGCACTCATGGCAATAATGGGGATGGTGGCGGCGTCTTCTTTGTCCAGCTTTCGAATTTCCCGCGTAGCTGTCAGGCCGTCCATCACCGGCATCATAATATCCATCAAAATCAAATCAAAGGAATAATCTTCCTTCTCTTTCATCAAAGTTAATGCTTCCAACCCGTTCACCGCTTTTGTGACCACTGCTCCCGCATCAGTCAGCATCATTTCTCCGATTTCCATATTCAGCTCGTTGTCCTCTACCAAAAGGATTCTGGCACCGCTGATATCAATGGCATCCATACTCATATTCTTTTGGGGCATATCTTCTTCCCGAGCCATTCGGAAGGGAACCGTAATGGTAACCGTGGTACCCTCACCCTTTTTGCTCTCCACTTCGATTGTACCATTCATCCGGTCCACCAGCTGCTTCACAATGGAAAGGCCCAGGCCCGTGCCACGATAGGTGCTTCTGGCATCACTCTTTTCCTGACTGAAGGGTTCATAAATATGGGGCAAAAATGCCTCACTGATACCGATTCCGGTATCCGATATCACGATCCGATAAGTAACCGTCTCCCCTTCACACTTTACAAATCCGGCCTTGCACAGAATATGACCGTTGGGCTTATTAAATCGAATGGCATTATCCAGTACATTTATAAAAATCTGTCTTACATGCAGAGGGCTTCCATAAATGTAGGGATACGGAGTTGGATTTCCGTCTCTTTCGTACTCCAGCGAAATGCCATGCTCTTTTGCGCGCATGGTAACTACAGAGATGACATCCCGACAAAGCTCCACTGCGTGAAAAGGTTCATCGGTTAATTCAATCCTGGTATCATCCAATTTGCTAAGCTGTAACGCATCATTTAATATGGTCATCAAATAATCCGCAGATGCTTTCGCCTTCTTACGATTCTCCGCAATCAGCTTGGCATTGTCCGCATGCTTATCATTCAACTCCAAAAGACCGATAATGGCATTCATTGGTGTACGAATATCATGAGACATACGGGATAAAAACTCTGTTTTCGCCGCATTGGCCTGCTTAGCCTGATACAATGCATCCCGGATTGCATCCGCAGATTTTTCCCGAGCATCCACATCCAACACAATACCATAACAAGTCAAGGGAGTACCGTCCTCCCGGCGGATAAAATAAGCCACCGCCCGAAGCCAAATCACCGTATCGTCTTTTTTTCGAAAACGAAAGGTTACATCAAAGGTGGTGTTTCCCGTAAAATCATTTAAAGCATTAAAAAACCTTCCCTCCGCATAGGCCTGATCCTCCGGAAGCACCCGTTCAATCCAGGAAGTCCAAACATTCGGAAAGTCCTTTTCATCCTCAAATCCACAAATTCTTCGCACTTCATTCTCATATCGAATCTTGGGCTTCTCCTGCCCATCACCGGGAAAGGAGCACACAAAAAGTCCGGCCTTCAACATGGAATAAAGTGCGCCAAATGCCTCGTTATATACCTTTCCCCT
>DCGY01000064.1:0-22902 GCA_002314715.1 Lachnospiraceae bacterium UBA1766
CGCGATGCTGCCCCCCGGGGAAGCCCTAAAAGCAAGAATTCATGAACTCCGCGAAGTTACCGGCTCAGAGGAATTATTCCGTCGGCCCCTACAAGGAACACCTGATTTTGATGCTGGGTGAAATAGATCTTTGCCCGGGGATTGGCTTCCTGCAGGTTTTTTAGGGCATCACTGTTGTCGGTAACGTAAGGTTCTTTGTTGGTTATGACAACTGTGTCAGGTTTTAGAAGCTTTAGTGCTTCCACGCATCCGGTGTTGTAGGTGGCATGGTGGGCATACTTGTAAAGATTTACGGGGTGCCCGATTTCCTTGGCAATCTGACATACGGAGTGATGGGCCAAGGGATGGCTGCTTTCATGATCCAGAAGGTCTCCGCCCAGGAAAACAGACTTTCCTTCCACTTCGAAATACACGCCTAAGCTGTTTTGATTCTCGCTAAAGGCGATTTGGTGATAGGTCTCCGGATGAGTCGTATCCTCAAAAATTTGTCGGATGCTGTTGGCGGTATGATACAGGAGGAGGGATAAGGGGCCGAAAGGTACCTCCCCAAGGCCTTCCACCGGTACCAGGGTACTGTGGGTTTCAATCAGCGCCTTCAGTACTTCATATTTTTCCGTCTCCGAAGCCCGGTAAGCATCGTCTGCCACACTTCCCCATGCAGTGGTACAATCCAGACCGCTGTATTCCTTAAAATATACTTTTCCTACTTTATAATGCTGAATCAAAGAGGCAATGCTTCCGTAGTGATCCCGGTGAAAATGGGTCAGCAGGATGAATTCCAATCGTTGGACACCCAGGCTGTCCAGGTATTCCCGAATTTGAGGAAACTGCTCCTCAAAGCCGGTATCTACCATAGCATACAAGCCCTCCTGTTCCAACAAAATAATGTCGCTCCATATTGTTTTTAAAAAATGTATTTTCATAGGCGTCTCCTGATGGAATAGAATCTGTTTTTATTATGGTTTATTTTGGCAAAAAGTGCAATGCCGGGAAGAAAAACCTGTCTTTTTTTCGCAAAACTCTTAAAAAAACATAGCATAATCCAATGACTTGTGATAGCCTAGTAAAGAATGAATTGTCAACAGACGGAGAAATGTTTCTTATGAAGGATAATACAAACGAGGAAATCATGGATTTGAATCTGGATGGCGCGGGAGCCTATAAACACAAAAAGAAATCCTCCAAGGGAGTGGTGATTGCCCTGGTGGTGTTACTGATTCTTTTTGTGGGACTGTCAGTAGCGTTGTTCTTCCTGTTAAGGGAACGACTTGCACCGGAACCGGTCTTTCAGGAGGAATCGATGGAAAGTACTGTGACAGAGGAGTCCTCGGTGGAAGAAAGCAGCGATGAGCCGGAATTGCCACCACCTCCTGTTCGTGATTTTAGCAAGGTTTCCGAAACACAGATTTCGGTCAATAAATATTTTTATTACGGACCGCATATGGGATTGCACGGTGAAGTGGAATATGCCCCGGAAGAAAACAACTCTGTTCAAAAGGTTTATGCCCGTGTGTATCGGGATATTCAGGTTGTGGATAACAGTCCTACCATGGAGCAGGAAATGTGTTTTTCTTATGAGGAAGGCATCCTCAAGGTGTGGATGGCGGATGTAATTGATGAGGGTCTTTGCCTGGAACAACTGCCGGAGGGTGACTACTTGTTGCTGATTGCGGTGGTGGACGGAGAGAACAACGAAACGCTGCTTTCCTTGGCAGATGTAAGTGAAATGGAGCCATTGGAATACTATACCATCACCCACGAGGGCAAAAACCGCCGAATTGATGTGGCGCCCGGAAGCATGGTTGATGATGAGAATCTGGAAGTGAACAGCTTCACCCTGCTTTGCAAGGAAACAGAGCTCCCGGAGGAAATCTATGATATCGTATTGGATCCGGGGCATGGAACCTGTGACGGAGGAACCGTCAGCGTGGCTCCCATTCTGGATAAAAACGGAAATGTGTATTGTGAACGTGATGTGGCTTTAAGCATTGCTAAAAAGGTCAAGGCTTCTTTGGAGGAAATGGGCTATAAGGTGGCCCTGACCCATGATGGGTCGGAAGGAACCACTTCCTATGCATGGTGCTATTGGAATGCGTACAAGGAGGGAAACCGTGTCTGGAACGCTTGCACGCCGAAACCCAAGTATTCCATTTCCATTCATTTAAACAATGTGGAGGGAAAAATTGCCACACCCGGTATTGAATTGTATTCCTCCATTCATGCAGGTGTACGTCTTTCCAAGCGTATTTTGGAGCAGGTGACAGCCAATACCCTAATGCCTACCTCCAGCAAGAAACCCAATCGGGTAGAGGGACTTCCCGGTGCTTATAAGTGGCGTCTGTCCGATGCGCCCAATTCCGATTATCTCTACATGATTCGTGAGGTGGGTGGTATCATGACCGGTGGCAGAGTGGCCAATCATGAGCGCTACGGTACCAACAAGTTTTACAATGTGAACTTCAGTCCTGAGGCTTATTTGATTGAGACCGGCTATATTTCCGATGCGTTGAATATGCAGGTTTTGATTGATGATCAGCAGAATTTTGCCGATTGCATCGCCAGGGGAATTCAGGAAGATATCCTTTCTTTTTATGAGAAGGAGTTGTAAGTTAGAAGGGTCTTAAGAACTTTTCAGAATAAAACGGAAAAAGAAGGTGTTCTTTTCTGCGAAAACATGCAGAGGAGGATACCTTCCTTCGTCTTTGGGAGAAGAAAAAATGATTGAGTATCAAAATATAACCTTGATTCGCTCTCGTCGAAAAACCTTGTCCATTCAGATTAAAAGTGACGGGCAGGTGATTGTCCGAGCACCTCTTCGGGCCAGCCGGAAAGATATTTTACGCTTTGTGGACAGCAAAGAGGATTGGATTAAGAAATGTTTACAGGAGGCAGAACGGCAAAGAGAACTGCATCCGCCGGTGGAAAAACTGACAACGGAGGAATTGCGGGAATTGGCAAAGAAAGCCTGTGTCCTGATTCCGGAACGGGTACGATATTATGCCCCGTTAATCGGAGTGGATTACGGAAGGATTACCATTCGAAATCAGAAGACTCGCTGGGGAAGCTGTAGCAGTAAGGGGAATCTGAATTTTAACTGTCTGCTGATGCTGGCGCCTATAGAGGTAATTGACAGCGTAGTGGTTCACGAGCTCTGCCATCGGAAACAAATGAATCATTCCAAAAAATTTTATGAAGAGGTCTATCGGGTGTACCCGGAGTATGACAGGTATCATAAGTGGCTTCGGGATAACGGTGCCTCCCTTTTGCAGCGCATGTAGGATTGAACCACCGGTTGAATGACAAGTATGTTGAATTGTGCTAAATTGATTTCAGACGCAAGAAAACAAGACTTTTTCGGTAGGAAAGAGCGAAACAAAATGGAGGATAAAAATATGAAAATGACATCAGCAGTTGCAAATAAAATGCTCCGCAAGTTTGACGACGATAAGAGATTCTACAGAGACAAAGAGGAATCCTCTATGGTCTACGTGGCAGCCTTGGACGAGGAGCCGGTGATTCCGGAGTACGATTATCAGGAGGTGGCAAACATCATTGCCGACCTGGACGAGAAAATCGTCAAAATTAAACACGCCATTAATTTGGTGAACGTAGCCAGCCGTATCCAGGTGGGCGATAAGGAACTGAGCGTGGATACCATCCTGGTAAAAATGGCCCAGTTGAATCGCCGTCGGGAAGTGCTTGACCGTATGCGTAAGTTCCAACCCAAGGCGCGTATTAACTCCGGTCTTTACAGCTCCAGAAAAGCCGCTCCCGAATTCCAGTACATCAATTACGATTTGGAATTGGTGAAGAAGGAATACGAGCGTATCGACAGCGAAATTGCCCAAATGCAAATTGCTTTGGATAAATTCAATCAAACCTTTGAGTTTGAAGTGGATATCTAAATATCCATACGGTGGGAGGGAAATTTTTCCTTCCCGCCAATAAATAAGATTTTCCGCACAGAGAAACATATAGGAGACATGATGTGAAAGAGAGTGTTTTGTGTGAACGTTCGTGGTTGTTTGTTATTTTTTTGCCTGTGATTGTTTAATGTGATTATTTGGAGATCAAATTTGGGAAAAATGATAGCTCTGCGAAAAACTTGGAATGGTACCTCGGTACCATTCACGACTTGGAAGTTCGGTTTCAAAAGTCAAAAATAATACTTGCAATTATATTCGGGATGTAGTATATTTAAGTGTTGCACGGCTTATGTTTTGCTGCGCAGTCAAATTGCATCGTAACTTGTTGAAATGTGTTTCGTGTACCTACGATTTAGGTACAAAGGAGGATACAATGAGATACAGACCGGAATATGATATGCAACTGATTGGCAAAAACCTGAAACGTCTCCGGGAGGAGAGCCATCTTACGGTGGATCAGGTGCGTGAGTACCTTCGACTTGGTTCCGTCCAGGCGGTGTACAAGTACGAAAAGGGAAAGTGCTTCCCTCAGGCAGACACCATGTTTGCGCTGATGGAACTCTATAATGCGAATATCGCGGACCTTACCTGGTCTTATGAAGCAGAGGATGAAAAGTCCTCTGCTTTTGATTTTTTACGGAGGTTGTTTCCGGCTCCTTCCCTTGTCTCAAATTGAATTTTTTGATATAATGCAACTATTCAGAGCCATGCAAATTTTTGAAGCTGCGAATGCTTGCATTCGTACAGCGAAAAAAATTTATATGGCGAGAAAACCGCATGAGCAAAAAGAAAGTTGCGAAGCAACGATTTTGCGAATGTGGTTCTGAATAGTTGCAGGAAAGAGGGAGCCATGCAAATTTTTGAAGCTGCGAATGCCCCCATTCAGCCGGTCCGGCATGTACAAAAGAAAAGGGAGAAATAAGTAATGATGGTAATTATTTGCATTCTTTTAACGACGATTTTGTTTTTGGGAAATATCGCTCTTATGGCCAAGGATAACGACAAGAAGTTTCGCGTCAGCGGATATATTTTTTTGGCGTCCTGTATTTGCGGTGTAATTTACTACGGATACGGTTTTGCCTATGCGTATCCCGACAATCTGCCCTTGGCGGTTTTAAAGGCCTCCCTGGCTACCCTGATGATGTTTTTGGGCAGAAATGATTTTTCGGCTATCAAAAATGCTCCGGGAATGACCAATTTCTTTGTGGAGATTGGCTTCTGGCTGGTACATCTGGCTTCCATGTATGTGACCACCAATGCGGTTTTGGCATCCATCGGCTCTCAGTTTTTAAAAGAACTTCGTAGTTTTTTCTATACCTTTTACAGGAAAATTGTGCTGATTTACGGCGTAAATGATGATTCTGTTACGTTTGCAAAAAGTCTCGCGAAGGATGAAAAGAGACTTCCCATCGTTTTTATTGACGGAAAAGGGGATGCGGCATTGCTCAAGAAAATCGAGAGCAACGGCTGGGTGTTCTGGATGGAGGATGATTTGGAAAAAACACCCTTCTTCAAGCCTCGAAAAATCGCAGGGGAAAGCCAGAAATTGTACTTTTACTGTATGACCAGGGATGAGACCGAGAATGTGCGTATGGCCAAGAGATTTCGTGACCTGATGGAACTGCGAAAAATCGGTATTACCGAGTGTGGAAAGGAAATGGGTGATAACATCCCGGAGGGTGGCAGACATTTGCAAAATGATCCCGCTACTTCTCTTGTCATGTTTGCCAATATGGAAGCCATTACCGGAAAAAGCCTTTTGGCTACCAAGGATGTGGTGATTACAGAGGAAAACGGTGTGGAGAAGAAGGAAGGCCATTACGGCTATGGCAGTGTCATGATTTGGGACAGAGCATATCTGCTGGCCAGATCCTTGGTGGAGAACCATCACCCTGCTGAGTATGTCAGCTTTAATGAAAAGGGAGAAGCTACCGGCGATTTTCATACCTTGATTATAGGTCAGGGCAAAATCGGACAGACGGTTTTACGTATGCTGTATATGCAGGGACAGTTTTTGAATGCCAAGTTTATAGCGGATGTGTTTGATATCCAGTATACAAAAATAAACGGTTATTTGTTAAAGACCTGTCCGGAAATGCAGGACAGTTTCTTAAATGCCACCATCACATGGCATGACTTTGATGCCCGGGAATATAATTTCTATGATTTATTGGATCAATACAAGGGAAAGAAACTTTATATCGTGGTTTGTACCGGAGACGAGGAGCTGAACAGAAGTCTTTCCCGGGATATTATGAGTTATACCGGACAGGACGTATTCGAGTGCTCTTACACCAAGATTTTCCTTCATCGAGACGACGATATTATTTCGGAGGATATTTATTCCGCAAAGGCCCTGAATATCGAGAAGGCCGATCGTATGGCCATGCGTGTGAATCAGGCATATTTTGAGCCGGACAATATTGATGATTCCTATTATGCGGCCCAACTGGAGAAATGGAAGAAATGTGATTATTTCGGACGAATCAGCAGTCGAAGTGTGGCGGATTTCTTCCCTGCTTATAAACTGATTTTGAAAGCCATGAAATATGACGGAAAGAACCTGACAAAGGAGCAGAAGCTGAATCTGGCCAAGCAGGAGCATTTGCGATGGAGTGCTTTTCACCTGGCAAACGGTTATAAGCTGATGTCGGCTGAAATTTTCGAGGAGCGCGCCAAGAATAAGGAGTCGAAAATTCAAAAGGATGTTGTGAACAAGCTGCATGCCTGTCTGGTACCCTGGGAGGAGCTAAAGCCCTTAAGCGATCGTCAGAATGACTGGATTGAGAAAAATTCCAACGGACAGGAGAAGGGTGACATCGACTATATCCGGCAGGATGAAAATAATATTGCGTTGATGCTCCAGGTCATTGAATCGGAAAAAAAGAAATAAAAGAAAGGTAGTTGGCATGAAAAAGAAAGCATTGGTACCATTGGCATTGTTTCTTGCGGGTTTTTTGGTGGTAGCGGCCATATTGACCCTGGCGGAGAGCGGTAACCCGGAGGCGTCCATTCAGGGCTATGGGGATGCGGTATGGTATTTGGTGGTAACACTGACCACCGTAGGATACGGAGACTATTATCCCATTACTTCTGTGGGCAAGGTTATTGGCGCCGTTGCGGTTTTTAGCAGTTTGGGCTTGATGGCCTTTATCATTGCCAGAGTGGTAAGTTTATTTAACAGTGATATTTTACCGATTATGGTGCTTAAAAGGAAGGCGAAAAAGCCCTGGTATGTATTTTCCGAGTTGAATGCCAAGACCATGGTACTGCTTCGGGATATACGCCAAAAGGAACCGGATAGTGTGATTTTGTGTCTTTCCAAGGCATCGGATTATAAGGACGAGGAGGTCTTTAGTGCCAACCTGTCTTACGAGAAAATCCTGGACATGAAGAAGGAGGATTGGTCGGGGTTACATCTGTTTTTCTTAAAGGAAACCCATAATGATTATCTGAATTTTACCGAGGCTTTTTCTGTATACAAGAAATATTTGGATGGACAGGTCATTCCCTTTCACTGCTATTGTTTGACCGAATATACACCGGAAACCATTCCGGTGAATCTGACCTGCTTCCAGCCTTATGAAAATGTGGCCAGACTATACTGGCTGAAATACCCCATTTTGGCCCAAAACGAAGTGATTGTTCTAATCGGTACCGGTAAGTACGGAAGTGAGCTTTTGAAGCAGGCATTGCAGGGAAATGTGATTCATCCGGTTCAGCATGTGCAATATCATGTGTTTGGAAAAGGGGAGAATTTCCAGGTGCAGCATCATTGCCTGTCCGCCTATTTTGGCATCAATCAGGAGGAAGAGGACAGAGATTGTATCTTCTTCCATGAGGAGGACTGGAGAAAAAACAGAGATCTTTTGGAGAAGGCAGATCGTATCATTTTCTGTGAGGATGTGGAGAACAGGAACCTGAAGAATATCTGCGAACTTCGGAAATATTTCCTGTATAAGTCCCCGGAAAATCTTCATGTGCTTTCGGCTTCCGATATGGATGACATGGTTTCCTTCGGTGCGGATGCTCAGGTTTATACCAAGGATATGGTGGTTCGTTCAAAGCTGAATCAGATTGCGAAAACCATGAACGATTTGTATGTCCGGTCCAGCAGCACGTCGGCTCCGGACTGGAACCATTTAAGTGAGTTTAAACGGCAGTCGAACATTGCGGTGGCAGATCATGTGCCCTATAAGTTAAAGCTTTTGGGAGCTTCCTCCGGCCAGGAGGTTGGAAACAAGTATGAGGGTCTGGAAGAAGAAACCAAGGAATTTTGCAGACGTTTGGAGCATGAGAGATGGAGTCGTTTCCACATCGTAAACAACTGGAAATATAACCCGGTTCGAAACGATGCCGTAAGGCAGCATCCTTGTTTGGCTCGTTTCGAGGAGCTTTCCCTGGAGGAGCAGAAAAAGGACGATTATTCCTGGATGATTTTAAAGGATATTGATTATTCCCTGGAGGAGAAATAGATGGAAACCTGGTACTATGAGGTAATCAGCATTGACGGCGATTATGCCAAATTAAAAAGAACGGATGTGGAGCTGGACGATTTGAAACTTGTGGCCAGAGCCCTTTTGCCGGCAGAAATTACAGAGGGCAGCCACCTGAAATATGAGTGGATGCAATACGAAATGATATAGTGGTACAGCCTGAACGCAGATAATCGTCCCCGCTTCTAAGGCATAGAGACGTAGGCGGGGGTTAGGGGAATGTAGTATGAAAGTGATTCATTGCGCAGATTTACACCTGGATTCCAAATTAAATGCAAACTTGGACAAAGAGCGGGCAACGTTACGAAACAGGGAACTGTTGAGTACCTTTGGTCGTATGGTGGATTATGCGGTTATGAATCAGGTGGAAGCAATTCTCATTGCCGGGGATCTGTTTGATACCAAAAGGGTCTCCCGTACCACCGGAAATGTGGTGCTTCAAAAGATTTCGGCCAATCCCAGGTTACGGTTTTATTATTTGCGGGGAAATCATGACGATGATAATTCGTTGAAGGAGCTTCCGGAGAATTTATATTTGTTTGAGGATACCTGGATTACTTACCTGGAGGGCGAGGGAAATATCGCCATCTCCGGGCTGGAGCTTACCAAAGCCAACAGTGATACGGCGGCTCTGTCCCTGGTACTTAAGCCGGAGCAGTTTAACATTGTCCTGCTTCACGGACAGGAAGCGGAAAGTAAAAGCAAAGAGAAAGCAGAACAGATTCCTTTAAGGGAACTTCGGAACAAAGGAATTGATTATCTGGCCCTGGGTCATGTGCATGCCTATAAAAAAGAAAAACTGGATGCCAGAGGTGTGTACTGCTATCCCGGTTGTCTGGAAGGCAGAGGCTTTGACGAGTGCGGAGAGCATGGCTTTGTGGTTTTGGATATTTCGGAGGAACTGGGTACCTATACCCATACCTTTGTACCCTTTGCCGCCCGTAGACTGCATACAGTGCAGGTGGATGTGACCGGTTGTATGTCTACCATGGAGATGCTTCAGAGAGCGGGAGAGGCGATACGAGCAGAAAAATGTGCGGGAGAGGACCTGATAAAGGTAGTGTTGAAGGGTTCTCTGGATGTAACCTGTGAGAAGGATGTGGCTTTTTTGCAAACCAGTCTGGCCGAGGATTATTTCTTCCTAAAGCTTCAGGATGCTACAACTCTTTTGGTGGAGGAGCAGGATTATTCTCTGGATGAGTCCCTGAAAGGGGAGTTTGTACGAACGGTTATGGGAGATGATAAATTATCCGTGGAGGAAAAGGGAGAGATTATTCGATATGGCTTGCAGGCGCTGGCCGGAGAGGAGATTGGCTAGATGAAGCTACTGTCCTGTCATATTGAAAATTTTGGAACATTGCACGATTTTACCTTGGAGCTGAAAGAGGGAGTAAACGTGATTTGCCGGGAGAACGGATTTGGCAAAAGCACGCTTGCGGCCTTTTTTCGGGCCATGTTTTATGGCTTTGAGGGCGAGAAAAAGCGAAGCCTGGAAGAAAATGAACGAAAACGTTATAAGCCCTGGCAGGGTGGTCCCTACGGGGGACAGCTTATCTTTTCGGTGGGGGAGAAAACCTACTGCATGTCTCGTCTGTTTGGGGAGAAGGAATCGGAGGATGAATTTGAACTAAGAGATACTGCCACCAACGCAATTTCCAACGATTATACCACCCGTATCGGGGAGGAATTGTTTCAGATTGATCGGGAGTCCTTTACCCGGACCTTGTTTATTGGGCAAAACGGGTGCGACACGGAAAGCACCGACGATATCAATGCCAAGATCGGCAACCTGACAGACAATACCAATGATTTAAATAATTTCGAGACTGCGACGAAAGCCTTGACGGAGTGGATTAACCGCCTTACGCCGAAGCGGGCCACAGGAAGTCTTTCCAGACAAAAGGACGAAATTGCTTCCCTTGAACGGCAGGTGCTGGAAATTCGGACCCTGAACGAAAGCCTGGAGAAGGTTTCCGGGCAGCGAAAGACCCAACGTCAAATCATTGCGGAAGCGACACAACAGCAGCAGACCTACCGAAATCTGCAGTCCAGGGTATCCAGAGAGCAGGCACTTTTGGAACAAAAGAAACAGTGGCAGAGACTGGTCTTGGAAGTGAAGGAATCCAAAGAGCGGGTGACTTCCATACGGCAGCAGTTTCCGGGAGAGGTTCCTGGCACTTCTGCCCTGCAGGAGGCTATAAACGGCCTGGACAACCTGGAATGGCTACAGGAAAATATGGACCGGAACCCTTATTCGGAAGAGGACATGGCTTACCTGGGAGAACTTCGAAGGACCTTCCAAGGGGAGGCACCAAACCCGGAAGAAATTAGGGAAATGCGGGAAAAAGTGACGCGGCTTCGCACACAAAAAGAAGCTTTCCGAGAAAAACAGGCCGGAAAGGCCCTTGCCCTTTTACTGGTGGCAATGGTGATTCTGATGGCAGGTGTTCTAAGCTTTTTCTTTTCAGCGGTTTTGGCAGTAGGCCTTCTGGTGGCCGGAGGGATGCTCCTTTTGTGGAGTGTGCTGGGAAAGAAAAAAACAGACCCGGATATTTTGGCCGGGGAGCAGGAAATAGAAGATTATTTGGAGCAGATGGGCATGGAGGCTTCCCGGGAACATTGGGAGGAAACACTGTACCGCCTGGAGAAAAAGGCCGGAGATTATCTGGAATTAACCAAACGAAGCCAAATGGCCAAGCAGGCAAAAAATCGGTATCTGGAGGCCAAGGAGAAATGGGATGGCTTCTTTGCCACCTATCAGCTTTCCCCGGGCAAAAATCCACAGGATACTTTGAAACGAATCGGGGAGCTTTTGGAGGCCTATTCTTCCGAAAACTATTTGCTTTCCGCGAGAGAGGAAGCCTTGGAGTGCTTTGAAAAGGAAACGGACAGGAAGGCCTTGGAAGAGTTGAACCCGGAGAACGAACAACTATCCCCGGAGGAGATTGAAACTCGGCTGAAGGCGTTGGACACCTCTTTGGAGGAGGCCCGAAAGAACCGGGATATGGCAGACAGACAATTGGAAGATCTGTCCCAGAGACTGGAGGAACTGGAAGAGAAGCAGGAACTGTTGCTTCAGAAAAAGGCGCAGTACGAGACAGAGCTTCAAAAGTATCACCGCATAGTAAAGGCAAGAGATTATTTGGCCACCGCCAAGGAAAATATGACCTCCCGCTACAGTGGGCCGATTCTTCAAAGCTTTCAAAAGTATTATCAAGGGATTACAGGGGATTCGAAAACCACCTTCCACCTGGATGCAAAAACCGTATTGACCATGGATGCCATGGGCAGGCAACGGGGAACGGAAACCTTAAGCGCAGGTTGCAGGGATTTGGTGGGTATTTGCCTTCGGGTGGCATTGGTGGAAGCCATGTATACCCGGGAAACGCCCATCCTGATTATGGATGATCCCTTCACCAATTTGGACGATGAGAGACTGGCCACCGCCAAGGAAATGCTGCAAAAAATCGGAGAGACCTATCAAGTGCTTTATTTTACCTGCAGCGAAGCAAGAAAAGGATAAAAAAAGAACCTACGGTTTTGTAGACTGTAGGTTCTTTTTCGTTTCTAATTTTGACCGCTTACGATATGATAATAGGCTTTGGAGGTAATCTTATACACACAGGTATACAGTGCCCCGAAAATCAGGAAGCTGATCAAGCAGGTGGTAATAAAGAGCTTTACGTTGGTCAGGCTGAACATGGTCAAAAGCTGACGAATCATGGGGAAGGCAAAGCAAATATGGATACCTGCCAGAAGCAGAGGGAAAAAGAAAACCGTCAACATCTGGGAATTGATGCTCTGCTGGATTTCCTTTTTGCTCATACCCACTTTTTGCATGATTTCAAAGCGGGACTGATCCTCGTAGCCCTCGCAGATTTGCTTGTAGTAAATAATCAAAACTGCTGCGAAGATAAATACAATGCTCAGACAAAGGCCGATGAAGAACAGGGAACCGAAGCTTGCGAAGAAATCCTGTCGGTTCTCGGCACGTCCGTCTACACGATAATAAGAAAAGTGGAAATCATTATTCAAGGTCTGCAAAGTGCCCTTGATATCCTTGCACAAAGCAATCTGGTCCTCATCGGACAAACCGTTGGTATCGATACAGTAATCAAAATGATAGGATACCATGAAATCATCCCATGCGTTTTTGGCGAGAACCAGATCCCCCAGGCTTTCTTCCAAAGAAGGAACCACGATCAAAATAGCGGTGAAGCCCAAAATGGAATCCTCGGTGGTATAGTCGGAAAATACAAAAGATTCCTTCACCCGATAGGAGTTGCCATGCTGGATGCTTAAAGTCTGGAGATTTATCTTTTTCTTGTTGCTTATGAGAAGAATCTGATCCGCTTCCAGAGAATCGTCCCTTTGGTATTGTCTGTTAAAATCTGCCAGAGAAAGAAATTGAACCGTGCAAACGCCGTTCATGGCTCCTTGGTTAAAACCGTTATATTTATCCACCTCTGTACGGATTGTATTTCCTTCCAGTTTGCCGCTTGTATATGCATAACGATTCCAATACACATTGGTTGGAGTGGTGGAATAGGTTTTTATCGTTTCGTCCACCTTTCCCATCAGTCCGTTTATGGTTTGGTCGGACAAAGCTTCTGCAGAGTTCATATCCAGACTGAGGTTTATTTCCCGGTAGAAGTTGGTGGTCAGGGAATCCTCATAACCAAAATACAGGCAGGAAGAGGAAGAAATCATTACCAGTACCATGGTGGCCAGAATGCAGATGGAAGCCAGGCCGGCTCCGTTTCGTTTCATGCGGAAAAGCATGGAAGAAACCGAAGCAAAGTGATTGGTCTTGTAATAGTAGGTCTTATTTTTCTGCAAGATTTTGCAAAGTAAAACGGAACCTGCAATCATCAATAAATAGGTTGCCACAATTACCAGAAGGACCGCGATGAAGAACCAGGTCAGTGCGCCCAATGCATTGGTCTGGGACACGGCCAAATAGTATGCGACACCCAAAATGAGAAAACCCAAAAGCCCCAGGAACCAGTTGGCCTTGGGTGGCTTTTCACCGGTTTTTTCGCTGTTTAACAAATGAATGGTCTTCTGGAAAAGAATCTGTCGAAAACCGTTCAGATAAATCAGTACGAAGATACAACCATACACAATGCAGGTAATCAGGACGGACTTTAAGGAGATGGACAGAGAATAGTCCGGCTGCCGGCCCAAAAGCTTCAAAAGCCCCAACTCTGCAAATTTGGAAAACAGAAAGCCGAATAAAGTGCCCAAAAACAGGGAGGCAAGAGCTACAATCAGGTTTTCGTAGAATAAAATGTATCCCAGATGTTTTTTGCCAAGGCCCAGTATATTCAAAAGGCCGAATTCCTTCTTTCTGCGCTTCATCAGAAAGGAATTGGTATAAAACAAAAAGATTACCGAAAAGATACCGATGACGATGGTACCAAGCTTCAGGGTAAGCTGCAAAATATCATTTCCCCGCATATAGAGAAGGGAGGGAGTGGTTTGCAGGAAATTCAGGATATAAAACATTGTAATAATGCAGATGCAGGTCAACATGTAAGGAATGTATAAACGCCTGTTTTTTCGAATTCCCTCTTTGGCCAGCCCGAAATAAAAACCGATTTTCATTATACGTTTCCTCCGCTTGCAAGAAGTGTCAGGGTGTCCGTGATTTTTTGATACATCTGGGAGTCGGTATCTTTTCCACGATACAGCTGATGGAATACCTGTCCGTCCTTGATAAATAAAACTCTGCCTGCGGTGGAAGCGGCTTTTACGGAGTGGGTAACCATGAGAATGGTCTGTCCCTGCTGATTAAATGTGGCAAAGAGACGAAGCAGTTCGTCGGAGGCCTTGGAGTCCAAAGCACCGGTAGGCTCGTCTGCAAGAATTAATTTGGGATTTGTGATCAAGGCTCTTGCCACGGCTGCCCTCTGCTTTTGTCCGCCGGAAACCTCATAAGGGTACTTCTTTAATAATTCCAGGATGCCAAGCTTTTCTGCGATAGGGAGAAGTGTGGCATGCATTTCCGGATATTTTTTTCCGGCCAATACCAGGGGAAGGTAAATATTATCCTCCAGGGTAAAGGTATCCAACAGGTTAAAATCCTGGAATACGAAGCCTAACTGGTTGCGACGAAATTCCGCCAGCATAGAATCCTTAATGGTGGTTAACTCCCGGCCGTCCAGGGTAACGCTTCCCGCGGTAGGCTTGTCCAAAGCAGCCAGAATGTTTAGAAGGGTGGTTTTGCCGGAACCGGATTCTCCCATGATGGCCACGTATTCCCCGGCCTCTACAGAGAAGTTCACATTGCTTAATGCCTCCACTTTATTTCCGCCCAATCGGGTGACATAGACCTTTTTTAAATTGCTTACCTCTAAAATGCTCATTTTTGTTACTCCTTTGCTTGTTTCTGAGTTCATTATACGAAGAAGGGAAATGTATCGCCATGCATTCGCCTTACATTTCCCTTCCGGAATCTTACAAAATTGTAAGATGCATATTCATTTTGGTCTTTAGTCGTGAAAGTCTACATCCTTTTGTCGCAGGTCAATATACATACTGCAGCCTTCCCGGGGCTTGGAATCCGCCCGAATGGCGAGGCCTAAATTATCGCAAATTCGTTTGCACAGGTACAAGCCGATGCCGGTGGATTTTTGTTCCAGGCGGCCGTTAAAACCGGTGTAGCCCGGTTCGAAAATACGCGGTAAATCTTCCGGGGCAATGCCGATGCCGGTATCCTTTATACAAAGGGTATGATTTTCCAGGGAAATGCGGATGCTGCCTTCCTTGGTATATTTCAGTGCGTTTGAGAGTAGCTGTTCGATGACAAAGGAGAACCACTTCTCGTCGGTGATGACCTGGTATTCCAAGGGTTCATAATCCAGACGGATTTTCTTTCGGATAAAATCACCGGCGAAGCTTCGAATTACCGGCCGAAGCAAATCGTCTAAGGAATGGGTTTTCAAAACATAATCCGTACTCTTGGCATCCAAGCGCAAATAGGTCAAAACCATGGATACGTAGTGTTCAATGCGCACCAGATCTGAGGAAAGCTTTCGTGCCAGAGGAGAGTCCTCTTCCTCCAGACTAAGACGCATGGAAGCGATGGGCGTCTTGATTTGATGGACCCACATGGTGTAATAATCCATCATTTCCCGGTATCGGGTTTCGGAAAGATGCTCTTTTGTTTCCAACACCTGTTCCAACTCCCGGATCAGTTGCTGGTATTCCTCCTCCGGGGCGGTTTGGGCCAAAGGAAAGGTGCAGGGCGTATCACCCAGGTGATTTTGGGAATGAGCCAGTGTTTGGTAGTGCTTTCGCTCGGAGAAAAAATCCAGGACCATGAGGGTCGCACCGATTCCCGCACATAACAGGAAAGGGTAGAGAACGGCCAAAAGCGGAAATCCGTAGAAATAGAAAACACATAGAAAGATGATTCCGAAAAACAGAAACAGACCAATTGTTTTTTTGTGATGATGGAAATAAATTTTCAGATATTCCATGGCGTCCCCTTTACACGATGATATAGCCTACACCTACCTTGGTTTGGATGAAGTCGGTAAGGTTGGACTGCTCCAGCTTCTTACGCAAACGGTTAATGTTTACGGTAAGGGTATTGTCGTCCACAAAGCAGTCGGTTTCCCAAAGGCTTTGCATCAGCTTCTCCCGGCTTACGACTTTGCCTTTATTTTGCATCAGACAAAACAGGATGCGGTATTCGTTCTTGGTCAGGGAAATCTTTTCATGATGAAAGGTTAAAGTCTGACCGGCGGTGTCTAAAATGGCTTCCCGATGTTCCAAAAAAGTAGTATTGGTGCCAAAGTCATAGCTTCTTCGAAGCATTGCCATGACCTTTGCCATCAGCACACTTGCATCAAAGGGCTTGGCAATAAAATCATCTGCTCCCAGATTCATGGCCATAACGATATTCATATTGTCGGCAGCAGAGGAGAGGAAAATAATGGGTACCTTGGATATGTTTCGAATCTCCTGACACCAATGGTATCCGTTATAAAAGGGAAGGGTAATATCCAACAATACCAGGTGGGGTTCAAAGGCGCAGAATTCGGACAAAACGTTTCGAAAATCCGATACACAGGATACTTCCAAATTCCAACTTTTGGCCTGATTGGCAACTGCCGACGCAATATCGGTGTCGTCTTCTATGATAAGTACACGATACATGTGGATTTCCTCCTTCTTATTTACGGCATTTCTCTTGTTTCAGCATAATTCTTGTAATATAATAAAATGTTGAGAGTGTGTGCGGTTTCCCCTTCTTTTCGGGTGAAAAAGAGGTGGCATACGCATTTATGATACTCTATATGGGATGCTTTTGCAAACAGACATCCAAATTTGTAAGAAAGTTGTGAAGAAAGACAATGTATTCTGTATGTATTATTGGCGTGCTGGTTTGTCTGGCACTGATTTTGACGGTTTTAACCAATCCTTCCATTCATTTGGGAAAGTATCAGATTCGGATTTTTTATTGGACAGCGCCGGTTTTGGGTGCCATCGCCTTACTTCTGTTTCGGCTGCTGCCTCTAAATGTTATGTGGCAGGGGCTTACCTCTCAGGGAAGCATCAATCCGCTGAAAATTTTGACTTTGTTTATATCCATGACCACCCTTTCCATCTTTTTGGATGAGGTAGGCTTCTTTTCCTATTTGGCGGGAATTTCCTTAAAGGCGGCAAAGGCCAGTCAGTTGAAGCTGTTTTGCATCCTGTTTTTGATGGTATCGGTGCTGACGGTATTTACCAGCAATGACATTATTATTCTGACCTTTACCCCTTTTATCTGCTATTTTTCCAAGAAGGCCAATATTGATCCCATGCCTTATTTGTTTGGGGAATTCGTGGCAGCCAATACCTGGAGCATGATGCTGATTATCGGAAATCCCACCAATATTTATCTTTCTACTGCCAATGGAATCGGCTTTGGCACATACACGGCCCATATGTTTTTGCCTACCCTGTTGGCCGGATGTACCGCCTTTGGCCTGCTGCTTTTGATTTTCCGAAAGCCCTTGGCGAAGCCGGTAGAGGTGGCAAACGAGGAGCCGAAGATTCGGGACAAGGGCCTTGTAATCATCGGTCTGATTCACTTGAGTATTTGTACCATTCTGTTGGTATTGTCCTCCTATATCGGGTTGGAGATGTGGTACATTACCCTGGGCTTTGCCATCAGTCTTTTCGTAACCGTTACGATTTATAAAAAAATAAAACGCTCTAAGGAGCATGTGTTGATGCACACACTGATTCGTGCGCCCTGGGAGCTGATTCCCTTTGTATTATCCATGTTTATTCTGGTGCTTGGGCTGGAGCAGTATCAGGTAACCAAGCTCATCGGAGAATTTCTGGGAGAAGAATGGATTATTTTGAAATATGGTGTCAGTTCGTTCCTGGCAGCCAATGTGATGAATAATATTCCCATGGCGGTGGCTTTCAGCTCCATTGCCAGAAATTTGCCGGCAAATGCAGGGATTCCGGCTACCTATGCCAGTGTCATCGGCTCGAATCTGGGAGCGTATTTTACACCCCTTGGTGCCCTGGCAGGAATTATGTGGGCCGGAATTTTGAATCGAATGGGAATTGCCTTTTCTTTTCGCAAGTATATCAGCCTGGGAATGCGCATTTCCTTCCCGGTACTGGCAGTAGCCCTGGCGGGCCTTTGGCTGGTATTTGCGATCGCCTGATTTGGGGAAAAGGAGACTTGAAACAGGGAGAAATGAGAGCGTGAAGAAAAAGGGTATGAAAAAACAAATTGGAAAGCTATTGATTTTGGGAGGAATGTGTATGTTTTTATTCGGATGCGGAAAATCGAAGCTGCCAAACCAGGGAAGCTGTGGGGACAACCTGACCTGGCAATACAAGGCAGGCACAAAGACACTGACCATCAGCGGAACCGGCGACATGAAGGTGGCCAAGTTTTATTGGGGTGATTACAGCATTAAGAATCTGGTGATTGAGGAGGGCGTTACATCCATTACCGATTCCGCCTTCTATGGACATAAGGAGATTACGGGAGAATTAAAACTTCCCTCTACCATAAAGAAAGTGGGAGAGTTCGCCTTTTACGGCTGTTCTTCCATGACAGGAGATTTGGTTTTGCCGGAAGGAATGACCGCGGTGGAGCAGTATACCTTCCGGGATTGTGACAAAATCACTTCCGTGAAATTCCCCTCTACCCTGACGAAAATCGGGGAAGGTGCTTTTGAGGACTGCGACAATTTATCCAATGAATTGCTCTTTCCGGAGGGGTTGGAGACCATTGGACGAGTGGCATTCAGCAAGTGTGAGAAGCTAAGTGGCGGTTTATCCTTCCCGGACAGCGTAAAGTCCATCGGGGACTATGCCTTTTCCAATTGCAAGGGATGTAACGGTTCGTTGAAGCTTTCTGCCGGTTTGGAAAAGATTGAAATGAATACCTTCGGCTATTGCGAAAATCTGGTGGGGGATCTGGTGATTCCGGACTCTGTGGTGGAAATCGAGGATAACGCGTTTATCGGATGTAAATCCCTGGACGGCAAAATCGTTTTGTCAAAAAATCTAAAGAATATTGGCTTCTATGCCTTCGGATATTGCGAAAAGCTAAGCGGTACCTTAACTATTCCGGAAGGGGTTTGTACCATTCCCGATTCCGCTTTTGCATGCTGCCTTTCTGTTTCGGAAGTGGTATTTTCGGACAATGTGAAATATATCTGCAAGGATGCTTTCACAAACTGCAAAGGGATTTCCGGTGCGCTGAAGCTTCCCAAAAATCTGGTGGTAATCGGAGCAGGTGCCTTTCACAATTGCACCGGAATCAGCGGTAAGCTGGAATTCCCCAAGGGTCTTTTGTCCATCGGTTATAACGCGTTTGCTTCCTGTGAAAGTATTTCCGGGATTTCCTTTGCCGGTACAGAGTTAAATATTCAGGCCGGCGCTTTTTCAAACTGCAAGAGTCTTTCGGGAGAACTGGTCTTTCCGGACAGCTTGTATACCATCGGCGCCACCGCTTTTAAAGGAAATTCGGGGATTACTACTGTGCGCTTCGGGGAGAATCTGGTCAGCATCAGCAAGTCGGCTTTTTCCGGCTGTGAAAATCTGAAGGGTGTTACCTTTGCGGGAAAGAAGCCGGATTATTATGCAGACAAGGACGGAAAGGATTCCTTCCCGGAAGCGTGTGTCATCACTGCCAATGCCGGCAGTATGTGGGATGACTGGAAAAAGGAAGGCTTCACGCTGGCCAATCAGGAAGAGGACAAAACCTCTCATTCCTCCGGCGACGCCATGATTGAGCCCTATTACTGGACCCAGTCACTTTGTGACGATTACAGAGGAGCCGGTAAGTTTTCCGATGTGATTCTGCGCTTTGACGGCAGTATTATAAAATTGTTTGTGAACGAAAGAGAGTTTTCGGATTCCCAATACGAAGCGGACAAAGAGGATGCGGAACAAATGGTTACCGTAAAGGATTTATACGTTCGTGACGGACAGATTACTTCCCTGCAATATCTTCGGGAGGGAAAGTACGGGGATTTGCTTCGGGGAGAAGTGGTATATGCCGACGGCTCCAAGGAAGAAATCTGGTTTTACAGTGAATCGGAAGAAACGGTTTATATGGTACAGGACAATTTGTTCTGAGAAACCGGGAAGATACACTTTTTTATGAGGAGAGGAAATGGATGAAAAACTGGAAGAGAAAGCTTGCCATCGTCATGAGCCTTTGCCTGATGCTTTTTGCTTTGGGCGGATGTATGGACGATTGGGAGGAGGAAGACAGTAGCGAAAGCATTACCCTGGAAGAGGGACAGAGTACCCAAAGAAACGAGGGCAATGAACAGGGCAGTACCGCCGAGACGGCCCAAAGCAGTGTGAAGATGACGGTGGGAGAAGGCGAATTAAGCATTTCCAGACCGGAGCGAACCGGTACAAACACTGCAGAAAAGAAGCAGATTTGGACCTTTATGATTTACCTGTGCGGAACGGATTTGGAAACCGAAAACGGTCTGGCATCCATCGATATTGAGGAGATGAAGCAGGCTTCCCTGGGAGGCAAGGTACGCTTCTTAATTCAGACCGGTGGTACCAAGCTTTGGGAAACCGATGAAGTAAGTGCTTCTTCCATTCAGCGAAGCATTATTTCCGGCGGTAAGCTATCCATGCTGGAGGAGAAAAAGGATGCCAGCATGGGCGATTCGGCTACCCTGGCCGGCTTCCTAAAGTGGGGCGTTACCAAGTTTCCTTCGGAGCATACGGGTGTGGTATTGTGGAACCACGGTGGAGGAAGTATTTCCGGTGTGTGCTTTGATGAAAGATACAATTATGACAGCCTGACACTTCGGGAGTTGGATGCGGCCTTCTTGTCTGCCTTCGAATCCATGGACAGCAATTTTGATTTTATCGGTTTTGATGCCTGCTTAATGGCAACCGCGGAGACCGCCAATATTGTGGCCTCCTATGCGGATTATATGTATGCTTCCGAGGAGACGGAACCGGGCTATGGCTGGGACTATGCGGCAATCGGAAACTATATTACACAAAACCCCAATGCAAACGGTGCTGAAGTAGGCCGTGTGGTGGCAGACAGCTTCTATGAATGCTGTGATGAAATCGACCAGGCGGAGGGCGCTACGTTTTCCATTATTGATCTGAAAAAATACGATTCCTTTATGGTGGCATTTAATACTTATGCCAAGGAGCTTTACGAGAAGACCGAGGATGCCGATTTGTTTGCGCAGGCGGTTCGAGCCGTGCGTGACGCAGACAATTTCGGCGGAAATAACCGCGCGGACGGTTACACCAATATGGTGGATATGGCCGGAATTATTATGGCGGGCTCCGATTTTTGCGGTAGCGCAAAAGAAGCCTTAAAAACTTTGAATGATGCATTTGTGTATGTTAAGAATGGTTCCGATCATCGGGAGGCCTGTGGTCTTTCTACCTATTATCCCTTGTCCATGCAGGGCTCCGAGGAGCTTGCCACCTTCGGTAAAATAGCCATCAGTCCTTATTATCTGGCTTTTGTGGACAGAACCTCCTATGGTGCGGTAAACGAAGGAAATCTGGACCGGTACAATGACGAGCAGTTGCTGAATTCCTGGGGTGATTATGATTACACCTACAACGATGAGGAAGAGGGTTACTTTGAAGCCGATGACAATGCCTACGGTGACTATTGGGATTATTTTGAGGATTACAGCGGAGCAGAAGAAAGTACGCTGATCTCCTTCCTGGAGGGTCCCGGTTTGTATGATGACGGTACCTTTGGCTTTCAGTTGACGCAAGAGGCGTTAAGCAATACGGCCGGTGTGCAGGCTGCTGTTTATGTCCTTTCAGAGGACGAAGAGGATCTGATTGAATACGGACTTACCGTGGATATTTGCATGGATTGGCAAACCGGAGAATTTTACGATAATTTTGACGGCTTCTGGTTCTCCCTGCCGGATGGACAGAATCTGGCGGTATACAGCGTGGCAGAGTGTGACGGATATGATATCTATTCTTCGCCGGTTTTGTTAAACGGAGAGGAGATGAATCTTCGTATTATTCATGACTATGAAGAGGGTTATGTATTCATTGAGTGCGCTTACTATGGAATCGATGAAAACGGTATGGCCTCCAAGGAGAGCTATACGCTGCAGGCAGGGGATGTGATGATTCCGCTCTACAATGCATTCGCCATTGAAAGCGATGAGGAGTATTATTACTACGGAGAAGAATATGAATACGATGGTGACGGTGAAATCTTCTTCGATTATCTCTACGACGGTGATTATCTGTACGGCTTTAATATTGATGATGTATACGGTAATTTCTTCCAGACGGATTTCGTTTGGTTTACCGTGGACGGAGAGGATATTTATTATTGGGAAGAATAACTTTTTCTCTTTCTTTTTGTCGGAATTAGTGATATAATAGTAAAAATTTTGAGCATTTGTTTCCAGTCGCTTTTTAAATCAAAATTTGGAATATAGAAAAGGGAGGACATTGTATGTCACAGAGAACTGATATTCACAAAGTACTTATTATCGGCTCCGGTCCTATTATCATTGGTCAGGCTTGCGAGTTTGACTATTCCGGAACCCAGGCTTGTAAGGCCCTCAGAAAACTTGGTTATGAAATCGTGTTGGTTAACTCCAATCCGGCGACCATTATGACGGACCCCGAGACCGCTGATGTTACCTATATTGAGCCTTTGAATAAGGATCGCTTGGAGCAGATTATTGCAAAGGAGCGTCCGGATGCAGTGCTTCCCAACCTTGGTGGACAGTCCGGCTTAAACCTTTGTGCAGAGCTTGCCAGCGAAGGTATTTTGGATAAGTACAATGTAAAAGTTATCGGCGTACAGGTAGATGCCATTGAGCGTGGTGAGGACCGAATTGAGTTCAAGAAGACCATGGATGAGCTTGGTATCGGTATGGCCAGATCCGATGTTTCCTATACCGTTGACGAGGCATTAAAGATTGCCGATGAACTTGGTTATCCCGTAGTTCTTCGTCCCGCATACACCATGG
>DCGY01000064.1:22980-23109 GCA_002314715.1 Lachnospiraceae bacterium UBA1766
TTCAGGCTTCTCTCGTAGGTCAGGTATTGGTAGAAGAGTCCGTACTGGGCTGGGAAGAGCTGGAGCTTGAGGTCGTAAGAGACTGTGACGGAAATATGATTACCGTATGTTTCATTGAAAACATCGATC
>DCGY01000058.1 GCA_002314715.1 Lachnospiraceae bacterium UBA1766
CGACGCCAAAGGCGGCATTTGTTTTTATTTTAAAAAGGGGCCTTTGGTAATGAATAAATCACAGAGAATGCGTATAAAAGCAATTGCCATTATTTTAGGCACTATTAGCATATTGGCAATTCTGATTGCAACGGCTTTTTCGTTATACATAAAGAGACTTCGGGGTGGCGATCCGTTTTTGTTTTTCCGGCCATTTCAAAAGGAGATAACCACTATGGAAAATGTCTGGATCATGGAAAGTGATGCGGACAGTATTATGGTGTTTCGGGATGGAGAAATTTTCGAGTATCCTTATTCGAAATTATTGACGGATTTCGTAGAGCGCCTGACGGTTCGGGAACAGGTGGCGGATATTGAACTTACGGATGGTGAAGTATCCGGAGTAACCATTAAACAGGATATCATCCATGGTAGAGTTTTAAGCGCGGACAGCAGTGCCATTGAGCTGGAGGAATACGGAACAATTCCTTTGCAGGATGGGTATAAAGGTTATAGACTGTATAATACACTGGAAATGAGTTCCATCGGTGATTTGTTGTTTGGCTATGACTTTGCGGATTATGTTTTGGACAAAACCGGTGAGATTTGCGCGATTTTGCTTGCCAGAGAAGAAGTGATGGAAGATATACGTGTTCTGATCATGAATGAAGGCTTTCAGGAAAATTTGCATCAGGAACTGGTTATTACTTCCAATGTGGATTTTACACTGACCTATGGTTTGGTGGATGAGAAGAAAACGGTAGCATTCAAAGCCGGTGAAGAACTGGTACTTCAAAAAGACTGCGCATATTTTGAAGGGGATATTTCTAAGGCCACCGGAAATCATTTGGTGATTACGCCAAATGCACATACCGGCAAACTATATATTAAAAACATGAAGCGTGCACAGGGTGTGCCGGCTTATCGTGGTATCTTTGAGGTAAAAAATACTTCCGAAGGAATGGCTCTTGTGAATGAACTTCCACTGGAGGAGTATTTGTATTCTGTTGTACCCAGTGAAATGCCCTCCGGTTATCCGGTAGAGGCCTTAAAGACACAGGCGATTTGTGCCAGAACCTATGCTTACGGAAATATGCAGCATGCAGGGTTCCCTAAGTATGGTGCCCATGTAAACGACAGTACTTCTTTCCAGGTTTACAATAATATTCAGGAATTGGAAAAAACTACTACGGCGGTGAAGGATACCTATGGACAATTACTGGTTTCTGCCCAAACCGGTAAAGCAGCGGAAACCTATTTTTATTCCACTTCTTGTGGAGTTGGTACCGACGCCAATGTATGGAAGGGACGTGTAAGTGAGTCATTGGCATATTTGCACGGAAAACCTTTGACCAAATCCGCGGTAAAAGCAGGAGTCGAAGATGCTTCCGGACAGGAAATTCAGGCTGCAATCGCTTACGCAGAACAGTTGTCTGACAATGATACCTTTGAACGATTTATCCGTACCAAAGATCCGGATGCTTTTGAGGTGGATCAGAGCTGGTATCGTTGGGTTTATACGGTAGAAGAGTTGGATGTGAATTTGATTTACGAGAATATGCTGAAACGACAAAAGGCTTCCAAGAATCTGGTGCTTGTATGGAACGGAAAAGAGTTTGCAACCGGTACCGTAGAAGAATTTACGAGCGTTCAGAATATGGAAATCGTAAAGCGTAGTGTTGGCGGTGTTGCAGACGAATTGGTCCTTACCACAGATAACGGTCAATACAAAATTATCACAGAGTACAATATTCGATATATTTTTTATCAGGGGGGTAAATCCCTGAAAAATGACGGAAAAATGGGTAGCATCGGCAGTCTGATTCCCAGTGCTTATATGGTAATCGATCCGATAATGGACGGAGAAAATATGAAAGGCTTCGTTATTACCGGAGGCGGTTACGGCCATGGAGTGGGCATGTGTCAGGTGGGTTCCAAATTAATGGCGGATGAAGGTTATACCGCTTTACAGATTTTACGTTATTTCTATGATGATTGTAACATTGAATACATGTATGGATAAAAAAGAGGATCTTTCAATGAGTTTTATTCAAATTCTAATGGAGTTTATGGAGGATAAACGAAAATATAAAATCAATACATTTGCGGCCAGTACAGCCTTTTTCTTTTTCCTGTCGCTGGTACCTATATTGATTTTGATTTGTACGATAATGCCTTATACCCCCATTTCCGAATCCTTCCTGTTGGAAATTATTGAGAAGGTAATGTCCAATAAAGTATCCCCGTTCATGGAATCTTTGATTCATGAAATTTATGCAAAATCGGCAGGGATTTTATCGGTGGCGGCAATTGTAACCCTATGGTCGGCAGGAAAAGGCGTGCTTGCATTGATGCAGGGACTGAATACCATTCAACAGGTGGATGACAGAAGAAATTATTTTTTGACCCGTATCGTAGCTTCGTTTTATACCTTGTGCTTTTTAATCATTGTGATTGTCTCCTTGGTCTTCCTGGTATTTGGTCAGAGTCTGGTAAATGGTATTTCCGCTCAATTCCCTGAATTTAAAGATTTGGGTCAATTGATTATGAATATTAAACTGATACCGATTATCGTATTTATTACCTTAGTTTTTGCAGCTGTTTACGCATATGTACCGAATCAAAAACATAGAATATCCAATCAGTTACCGGGAGCTTTTTTTGCCGCAGCGGTATGGTGTATGTTTTCCTATGGATTTTCCCTTTATGTGGAGTATTCCGATTTCTCTATTTACGGTAGTCTGGCCATTATTATTCTGGTAATGCTGTGGTTGTATTTTTGTATGTATATTATTTTGTTCGGAGCCTATTTGAATCGTTATTTCATCAAAGACGAGTGGTCACCCCGCAGAATGAAGGGGAATTGGAATAACCCAATCCTTCCAAAGGAAGAATTACTTGACAATCCTACGAAAAATGACTAGAATAGTAGAAAGTTAAAAGCAATGATGGTGCAGGGCAATTGCTCACAGGGTAGTTTGTTCCGACAGAGAGAGTGGGTCACCGGCTGTAAGCCCGCTTCGGGAAATAAGTTATCTGAATTTCACACCGTAGCTGTTCAGGGGAAGACAGAAATGTTTGTAGTTTGAACCGATTTGTACGCGTTAAGTATGGAGAGTGTCTGTATGGATATATACAGGAAATAGGGTGGTACCGCGATAATTCGTCCCTTGCAGTTTTTGCTGCAAGGGACTTTCTATTGTGAGAAACAAAAACAAGTAAATAAGCTATTAATATTTTCAAGGAGGATATATTTGATGAACGACAGACTTTCAGGCATCAAACAGGAAATTTTGGATGGAATTGATCAGCTTCACAATTCCAAAGCTGCTTATGAGTTTCGTAAGCAATTTATGGACAACAAAACCGGTAAAATCGGTCAGTTGATGAAGGAAATGAAGAATATTGCACCGGAAGAAAGAGCAAACTTTGGTAAGGGTGTAAATGAGTTAAAGGAATGGGCATTGCAGTACTTTGATGAGTTGGATGCCAAGATGAAAGCAAAAGAAATGGAGATGCGTTACGAGTCTGAAAAGATTGATGTAACCATGCCCGCGGCAGAAGAGCAGACCGGTAACCTTCATCCCATTACCCAGACCAGAAATCAGATTATTGATATTTTTGCAGGTATGGGCTTCGAGGTGTTCGAGAATAAGGAAATTGAAAACGATTATTATAACTTTACCGCATTGAATACACCTAAGGATCATCCCGCAAGAGATATGCAGGATACCTTCTATTTATCTCCGGAATACCTTCTTGCAACTCAGACTTCCGCAGCGCAGATTCATGCGATGGAGACCAAGGAACTTCCAATCAAGATTCTTTGCCCCGGTAAAGTATTCCGTTCCGATGATGATGCAACTCATTCTCCCATGTTCCATCAGATGGAGGGTCTTGTAGTAGATAAGAAGATTACTCTTTGTGATTTGAAAGGTATGTTGGATGTGTTCGTAAAGAAAATTTACGGAGAGTCAACCACAACCCGTCTGCGTCCTTCCTATTTCCCTTTCACAGAGCCTTCTGTAGAAGTGGATGTAAGCTGCTTTGAGTGTGGTGGTAAGGGCTGTAAGCTTTGTAAAGGTACCGGTTGGATTGAAATCCTTGGTGGTGGTATTGTAAACAAGAAGGTACTGGAAAATTGTGGTATTGATTCCGATAAGTACAGCGGTTTGGCTTTTGGTATCGGTATTGAGCGTACTGCAATGTTAAAATACGGCATTAATAACATTAAGTTATTGTTTGAATCTGATCTGCGCGTACTTGAGCAGGTTAAGGATAACTAAGGATGGAGGTTTAGAATATGTTAGTACCTTTGAGTTGGTTAAAAGATTATGTTGATATTGATATCACACCCCAGGAATTGGAAAAGAAGCTGTTCTCCTGTGGTTTTGAAGTAGAAGAATTGATTGAAGTTGGTAAAGAAGTATCCAAGGTAGTAGTTGGTTTGGTTGAGGAGTGTGATCCGATTCCGGAAACCCATCTTCATGTTTGTAAAGTAAATGCCGGTGAGCACGGTACCTTTCAGGTATGCTGTGGTGCAGACAATGTGTGCGCAGGTGGAAAGTTCCCGGTAGCCTTGGTCGGCGCAACTGTTTATATGACCGCAAAGGATCATAAGACCGTAGAAGGTACCATGACCATTAAGAAGGGCAAACTTCGCGGCTATGAGTCAGAAGGTATGCTTTGCTCCGGTACAGAACTTGGTGTCAATGACAATATGTTCCCCGGCGGAGATTACAACGGACTTTTGGTTCTTCCTGAGGATGCTGTTGTAGGTACGGATGTAAAGCCTATGCTTGGTTTGGATGATTGGATTTTTGATATTTCCATTACTGCAAACAGACCGGATTGTCAGAGTATTCTTGGTATCGCCAGAGAAGTGGCTGCAGTGTTAAACAAAGAATTAAAGATGCCTGCATTGGATTACACCGAGACTTCCGTAGAAAAGGAAGGCTTCCGGGTAACCGTAGACGCACAGGATCTTTGCCCAAGATACATCGGACATTATGTTTATGATGTGAAAATTGCGGAATCTCCTCTTTGGATGAAGAGAAGACTTGCCTTGGTAGGTCAGGACGCTATCTCCAATATTGTGGATATTACCAATTATGTCATGCTGGAAATGGGACAGCCCATGCATGCATTCGATTATGATTATTTAGAGGGAAATGCAATCCATGTAAGACGCGCCGGCGATGGTGAAAAGATTGTTACTCTGGATTCCCAGGAATATGAACTTACCTCCAATAACCTTGTGATTTGTGATGGTGTGAAGCCGGTAGCTTTGGCCGGCGTTATGGGTGGCTTGAATTCCGAAATTCGTGAGACCACCAAGGAAGTTGTTTTCGAGTCTGCTAAATTTGCCCGTGACAATATCCGTAAGACCTCCAGAAGCTTAGGAAAGCGTACGGACGCCAGTGCGAAGTATGAGAAGGGTGTCGATGAATTTGCAACCATTCATGCTATGAAAAGAGCGCTTCACTTAATTGAAGAGTTAAATTGCGGTAAGGTTTCCTGCACCCATGTAGACGTAAACACCGGAAACTCCATTGAACCCAAGGAGATGAAGGTTAGCATTCAGAGAGTAAATGATGTACTTGGTATCGAGGTTCCCAATGAGGAAATTCTTCGTATCATGAAGAATCTTTGCTTCCAGCCTAAGATTGACGGAGATGAGCTTACTCTGATGGTACCTGCTTATCGTGAAGATATGGAATCTTATCCGGATGTGGCCGAAGAAGTCATTCGTATGTATGGTTATGAGCATGTGATTCCCGCATTTATGCCTGCAGCACAGGTTACCATGGGTGGAATGACCCAGAAGCAGAAAAAGGAGTTGAAGTTAAAGAGAGACCTCTGTGCACTTGGTGCCTATGAGTGTATCCATTATTCCTTCTTCTCTCCGGCAGATTTGGATTTGCTTCGTCTTCCGCAGGATGCTCCCGAGAGAACTGCGATTCGTTTGATTAATCCGATCAACGAGGATTTATCCCTTATGAGAACCACTTTGGCTGCTTCCATGCTGAATGCAATTGGCCGTAATCAGAAGAAGGGCAATTTGGAAGGAAGATTGTACGAAATCGGTAAGATTTTTGTGCCTAAGGAATTGCCTCTGACCGATTATCCCGATGAGCGCAATCGCCTCTGCATCGGTGTGTTTGGTGACAGGGAAAGCTTCTTCACCTTAAAGGGTATGGCAGAGAAGGTGGCAGAAAGTCTGTTTGTGAAGTTTGAATATGTACCTGCAAAGAAGACCTTCCTCCATCCTTATCAGACCGCTGCAATTCTTTGCAACGGTGTGGAAATCGGTTATCTGGGTAAGGTTGCTTATGAAGTAAAGAATGATTTGGATCTTCGTACCGATGCTTATCTTTTGGAAATCGATGTACGCATGATTCCCGGATTATACGAGGCAAAGACTTCCTTTGCACCTTTGTCAAAATTCGCAGATGAGAAGCGTGACCTTGCCCTTGTAATGGATCGCTCCATTACCTGTGGTCAGGTAGAAGAGATTATCCGCAATTCCTGCAAATACATTAAGGGCATTAAGCTTTTCGATGTATACGAGGGAGAGCAGATTCCCAAGGAGAAGAGAAGTATGGCATTTAATATTCACTTCGTTCCCCAGGATGAGGCTTTTGAGGCAGAATCCGTTGATAATTTCGTAAAGAAGATTTTGAAGAACTTAAAGAATCAGTTGGATATTGATCTTCGTTCTTAAGCAGTTTGGCCTGTTATTATGACAGGCCTAAACTTTTCTATGGCAGAAAGGATTTTAATGTGATGAAAAAGAATGCATGGGAATCTTACAACAGCAAGCAATTAAAAGAATTGGAAACATTAAATGCCGGCTATCGCAGCTTTTTGGATAATGGAAAAACAGAGCGGGAATGTGTGGACACCATAGTCAATATGGCAGAACAGTACGGATTTCGTGAATTGAATACATTGATAAAGAATGATACGGAGCTGAAGCCGGGAGATCAGGTGTACTCCGTATGGATGAATAAATCCATTATTTTGTTCCGTATCGGAGAAGAAGGCTTTTTGCAGGGCATGAATATTCTGGGCGCGCATATTGACAGCCCGAGAATGGATGTAAAGCAAAATCCTCTGTATGAAGACGGTGGATTTGCGTATCTGGATACCCATTATTACGGTGGTGTGAAGAAGTACCAGTGGGTTACCCTTCCTTTATCCATCCATGGAGTGGTAGTGAAAAAGGATGGAACCACTGTAATCGTAAATATTGGGGATCAGGAAGACGACCCGGTATTTTTTGTATCCGATTTGCTGATTCATCTGGCACAGGATCAATTGGAGAAAAAGGCAGCAAAGGTAATCGAGGGCGAAGCATTGGATTTGATTATCGGCAATAAGCCTTTGGTGCTTGGCAAAAAGGATAAAGACAAAGATAAGAAAGAGGCCAAGGAAGCTGTAAAGGCCGGCGTTTTGGATATTTTGAAACAAACCTATGATATCGAAGAAGAGGATTTTGTTTCGGCGGAATTGGAAATCGTACCTGCAGGAAAGGCCAGAGAAGCCGGCTTTGACCGTAGTATGATTTTGGCATACGGACAGGATGACAGAGTATGTGCATATACTTCTTTAATGGCAGCACTCGACGTAAAGACAGCCAAGAGAACCCTCTGCTGTATCCTGGTGGATAAGGAGGAAATCGGTTCTGTAGGTGCTACCGGTATGCGTTCCCATTTCTTTGAGAATGCGGTGGCTGAGGTGATGAACCTTTGTGGACAGTACAGTGAACTGAATTTGAGAAGATGCCTTGCAGGCAGTTGTATGCTTTCTTCCGATGTAAGCAGTGCATATGATCCTTCCTATGCTTCCTGCTTTGATAAGAAAAATGTAGCTTATATGGGCAATGGTTTAGTGCTTATGAAATTTACCGGGGCCAGAGGAAAATCCGGTTCCAATGATGCCAATGCAGAATATTTGGCAAAACTGCGTCAAACCTTTGAAGAAAAGAAAGTATTCTTCCAGACGGCAGAGCTTGGCAAGGTGGATGTAGGTGGTGGCGGTACCATCGCATACATTCTGGCACTTTATGGCATGAATGTGATTGACAGCGGTGTGGCGGTATTGAATATGCATGCGCCCTGGGAAGCAACCAGCAAGGCAGATATTTACGAAGCGTACAAGGGCTATAAGGCTTTTGCAGAGATGGAGATGGAGTAGATTTGAAAAAGTCGGATTTTTATTTTGATTTACCGGAAGAATTGATTGCGCAGGATCCTTTGGAGGATCGTTCTTCTTCCAGATTGTTGTGTTTGGATAAGCATACCGGTGCCGTAGAACATCATATCTTTAAGGAGATTGTTGATTATCTGGAGCCGGGAGATTGTTTGGTATTAAACAATACAAAGGTTATTCCCGCAAGACTTTTGGGCGAGCGGGAAGGAACCGGCGCACATGTAGAGTTACTGCTTTTAAAACGTCGGGACCAGGATGTATGGGAGACCTTGGTTCGCCCGGGGAAAAAGTGTAAACCCGGTACCTTTGTAACCTTTGGGGACGGACTTCTTCGAGGTGAGATTTTGGATACGGTGGAAGAAGGAAACCGTTTGGTGAAGTTTACCTATGAGGGAATCTTTGAGGAAGTATTGGATCGCTTGGGAGAGATGCCTTTGCCACCTTATATTACCCATAAGCTTCAGGATAAGGGACGTTATCAGACCGTTTATGCCAAGTATGAGGGATCCGCGGCAGCCCCTACGGCAGGCTTACACTTTACCAAGGGACTTTTGCAGCAAATTGCCGAGAAACAGGTGAATATCGCGTTTGTAACTTTGCATGTGGGACTGGGTACTTTTCGTCCTGTGAAGGAAGAGGATATTCTAAATCATCATATGCACTCCGAGTATTATGAAATCACCAAAGAAACCGCAGACTTGATAAATGCTACCAAGAAGGCCGGTAAAAGGGTGATTTGTGTGGGCACCACCAGTACCCGTACGGTGGAAAGCGCTGCAGATGAAAACGGTACAGTAATTCCCGGTAGCGGAAATACGGAAATTTTTATTTATCCGGGATATCAATTTAAGGTTTTGGATGCTTTGATTACCAACTTCCACCTGCCGGAGTCTACATTGGTAATGCTGGTAAGTGCTTTGGCCGGTCGGGAAAATGTTTTGGCCGCATACAAGGAGGCAGTTGATTTAAGATATCGATTCTTTAGCTTTGGAGATGCGATGTTTATTGCGGATTTTTCTAAGAAATGATATAATAATTTCCATTAGGGAGGTATTTATTTATGCAGGAGAGAAGACGTAGCAAAAGAACCGAATTACAGTCCAAACTTGTGATGAAGCGTTTGGATGAAAAAGGGGAAAAAGAAGTTAATATTGAAATTCGTGATATTTCCAAGAGCGGAGTTGGTTTTACCTGTTCGGAGCCACTGTCAATCGGTGCCGTATATGAGTCTTATTTGACTATTTGGACCAAGGAAGTAATTCATGCATTTCTTCAGATTGTTCGTATTGAGATGACCGGCAAGGAATATTTGTACGGTGCTTCCTTTGTAGGTATGCCGGAAATGGATGCCAGCCGAATTGAAGTATATCAAACAATCAATGATAATGAAGCATAATCAGATGACAAAAGATAAGACAAGAAGATTGGCAGTCACAATACTGACTGCCAGTTGTCTTTTTTTACTGTATGTAATGATTTTTGGCTTTTCGGAACAGGACGGAGAAACCTCCGGCGGACTAAGCCATGCCATTACATTGAAATGTGTGGAAATTATTAATTCCTTTCGGAGTGGTAAATGGACGCAGGACACCATGGAGTGGTGGGCGACCTATTTTGAGCATCCGGTTCGAAAGCTGGCGCATTTTACGGAGTATGCCGTTATGGGTTCCCTGATTTATATTTTGCTGAGGCAATGGAAGCAGAGAACAAAATGGCTGATTTTCGGCAATATTCTTTGGGTGTTTGTATCGGCAGCTTTTGATGAAATACATCAATTGTTTGTACCGGATAGATATGGAAGCTTTGCCGATGTATGTTTGGATACGCTGGGTGGTGCGTTTGGTGTATCCTGTCTGATTCTTATAGAAATATGGTTTGCAAAAAGAAAAGAGAAGATACAAAAAAAAATCCGAATGATATTCGGATTTCTTTTTTTAATTTTTATCGTATATGGTGTAACCTTTGGTGCTTAATATTGTTTTTGCTTTATCAATGGAGGCTTCTTCATATAATTCAATCCGTAAGATACCGCCTTCGTATTCTCTGTTGTGGGAAATACCGATATTTTTGATGCTGATGCCGTTTAATGCCAGAATTGTGGCGATGGCAGCCAAGGCACCGGGTTCATCCGCAATATCAATGGTAATCACGTAAGACCGCTTAATAGGACCACTGGAAACATTGGTAAAGGAATCCCGGTAAATGCGAGCACTGTCAAATAATTCGTATAAGGAATCCGCTTCCTTTTCCTGCAGTTCCTCGTAAACCTTTGTCAAGGAATCAATATAATCCTTTAGCAGCTTGGAAATATTATCCGTATTGGTCAAGCAGATTTGTTGCCACATGGTTGCGGAAGAGGAGGAAATACGGGTGATATCTTTGAAACCACCGGCTGCAATCATTCGCATCAAACCATCTTCGCTGTCACTGTTTTTTACCAGGTTTACCAATGAGGCGGAGATTACGTGAGGAAGATGGCTGATGGCTGCAGTAGCGTAATCATGCTGCACGTAGTCCAGTATTAAAGGGATGGAACCGATTGACTGTACCAAATCCCGATAGCATTCGATCTTTTCCGGTGGAACGGTTTTGGTAGGAGTGAGAATATAGTAGGCGTTTTGTAATAACAGGGATTTGGAGTTGATAAAGCCCACCCGTTCGCTGCCGGCCATAGGATGACCGCCGATAAACTGGTCTTCCAAACCAAGTGCCTCTACTGTTTTATGAATTTCACTTTTGACACTTCCCACATCTGTAATCAGACAGTCCTTGGAAATAACATTTTTTAAGAGCATAAGATTGGTGTCATTTTTTTGTACGGGTGCGCACAAAAATACCATATCGCAATTGGAAAAGGTATTGTCGATTACAGTGGTTACCTGATTACATACCTTTTCGCTGATTGCAAGCTCAAGACTTTCTGTATTGATATCATATGCAAGTATTACAGAGTCCGGATAGTGCTCGCGAAGAGCTCTTGCAATGGAACCTCCGATTAATCCGAGACCGATAAAACCAAACTTATTCATAGAATTCCTCGATTATTTTTTATGATTTTATACTATAGCACTTCAACGCGCGAAAGTCAATATAAGAATCCGTTTTCTGATGTTCGTTTTATTGACAAATTAAGGAAAGAGGAATAGTGTATAGGAGTATGTGTAAATTTCAAGTGGGGGAATGAGAATATGAAAGCACTTATTAAAAAATCATTTGTGAAAAAAATACCGGTAATGTTACTTTTGATTGCTTTTTCCGGGCTAATGCTTTTCCTGGGATTCAATTCATTAAGTAAAGCCGTCAAAGGTTCCGTGGCTTGGGAGGATGTTGATTTCTCCAAGGACGTGGATGGACTGTATGTGACGGGTACGGTATATTTTATTTATGACAATTATTGCGAAGCTACCAAGGGTAGCAACATTCAGTCCGAGGAATATATTATTGATGCGGACGATACGTACTATATGGGTTTGATGGCAAAGAATTCTTCGGATATTAAAAATGCCAACCGGTTAATGAACGCCTGCTGGACTTATTTGGATATGGAATATCCTTCTGACGAAGTGATTGAGGCCGTATACGATAATCAGTATGAAATAAGCGGAACCATTAAAAGAATAAAGGGAGACCACTTAAAATATTATTATGATTCCATTGGTTATTACCAGCTTAGTGCAGAAGAAAGAGCGCAGTTTTTGCCTTATTATATTGAGGTGGGATCCGTTGGGGAATTAAGTAACACCGGTATGTATATTACATTGATTGTCGGAGGATTATTAATGCTTCTTGGCATCGGAATTGGTGTATATGCCTTAAGGGGTGGATTCCTTCGCAATATCAAAAAATACATTGCAAATTCTTCCAATCCGGATTTGACGTCACAGAGAGTGGAGAGTTTTCTTTCGAAAACAGATCTGAAGGACGGTATGTTTTATGATGATACCTATATCGTAGGTATGGATGGTTCCACCGTAGGCTTTGGAGAAACGGATAAAATCGCATGGGTTTATCCAAAAACCATTACCCACAAGCGTAACTTTATTACCGTGGGTCATACCTATTCCGTAGTGGTTGGTTTTGCGGATGGCAAGGCCATGAATTGTATCGTTAAGAATGAAGCACTTCAAAGCCGTCATGTATCCATGATTGAACAGAAATGTCCAAAGGCAATTGCCGGATATAATGACGAATTGAATCGTTTATTCCATAAGAATTTAAGTCAGTTCCTCAGCTTCCGCTACAATAATCCGGAATATGCCGCAAATCAGGATGCTTTTTCTGATACGGAAGGCAATTACTAAATCCGAAAGATTTATTGACAGCTTTGTTTGAATTGGTTAAAATAATTAGTAATTTTTATAGGATCGAGGTAAAGAAATATGGCAGCTCCTTATAACCACCATGAGGTGGAATCGAAATGGCAAACTATTTGGGATAATGAGAAAGCATTTAAGACTTCCGATGATTATTCCAAGCCGAAATATTATGCACTTGTAGAATTCCCTTATCCCTCCGGACAGGGACTTCATGTAGGACATCCCCGTCCTTATACCGCATTGGATATTGTTGCCCGTAAGAGAAGAATGCAGGGTTACAATGTATTGTATCCTATGGGTTGGGATGCATTCGGTCTTCCTACCGAAAACTTTGCAATCAAGAATCATATTCATCCCAAGATTGTAACCAAGAATAATGTAGCTCGTTTCAAAGAGCAGCTTCATTCTTTAGGATATTCCTTTGATTGGGACAGAGAGATTAATACCACAGATGTAGATTATTATAAGTGGACACAGTGGATTTTCCTGAAACTGTTTAATGCAGGCCTTGCATATAAGAGTGAGATGCCCATTAACTGGTGTACCTCTTGTAAGGTTGGTCTTGCCAACGAAGAGGTAGTTAATGGTGTATGTGAGCGCTGTGGCTCCGAAGTGGTTCGTAAGGTAAAGAGCCAGTGGATGTTAAAGATTACCGAGTACGCAGATAAGCTGATCCAGGGTCTGGATGGCGTGGATTATGTAGAACGTGTAAAGGTCTCTCAGAAAAACTGGATTGGCAAGTCTACCGGTGCGGAAGTGGATTTCGCATTGACCGGAAAGGAAGACAAGCTTCGCATTTATACCACCAGACCGGATACCTTGTTTGGTGCTACATATATGGTAGTTTCTCCTGAGCATCCCATGATTGAAAAATATAAGGATGAGATTAAAAACTATGATGCATTGGTTGCTTACAGAGAGCAGGCTGCAAAGAAGTCCGACTTCGAGCGTACCGAGCTGGCAAAGGATAAGACCGGCGTACAGATTGAAGGCCTTACCGCAACCAATCCTGTAAACAATAAAGAGATTCCTATTTGGATTTCCGACTATGTATTGATGACCTACGGTACCGGTGCAATTATGGCCGTTCCCGCACATGATGAGAGAGACTGGGATTTCGCAAAGAAATTTGATCTTCCCATTATTGAAGTGGTAGCAGGAAGCCCTGTCAGCGTACAGGAGCAGGTATTTACCGATGTGGCTACCGGAACACTTGTAAATTCCGAATTTTTGAATGGTCTTTCCGTTGCAGAAGCAAAGGCAAAGATTATTGAGTTTTTGGAAGAGAAGGGTATTGGCCATTCCAAGACCAACTTTAAGCTTCGTGACTGGGTATTCTCCAGACAGCGTTACTGGGGTGAGCCTATCCCGATTATTAAATGTGAAAAGTGTGGCTTCGTTCCACTGAAGGAAGAAGAACTTCCTTTGATGCTTCCTGAGGTAGAATCCTATGAACCTACCGATAACGGTGAATCTCCTCTTGCAGCAATGGATTCCTGGGTAAATGTGGCTTGTCCTTGCTGTGGCGGACCGGCAAAGAGAGAAACCGATACCATGCCTCAGTGGGCAGGTTCTTCCTGGTATTTCCTTCGTTACACCGATCCTCATAACACCGAAGCACTTGCCAGCAAGGAAGCTCTGAAGTACTGGATGCCTGTTGACTGGTATAACGGTGGTATGGAGCATACAACCTTACATTTATTGTATTCCAGATTCTGGCATAAATTCCTCTTCGATCAGGGGGAAGTTCCTTGCCCGGAACCTTACCAGAAGAGAACCAGTCATGGTATGATTCTTGGTTCCAACGGTGAGAAAATGTCCAAGTCCCGTGGAAACGTAGTAAATCCGGATGATATCGTAAGAGATTACGGTGCAGATACTTTGCGTACCTATGAAATGTTTATTGGTGCCTTTGATTTAAGTGCGGCATGGAGTGAGGATGGCGTGAAGGGCTGTAGAAGATTCCTGGAAAGAGTATGGAAGTTACAGGATATTCTTACCGGCGAAGATGGATACAGTGCTGACCTTGAGACCAAGATGCACCAGACCATCAAGAAGGTTTCTTCTGATTTTGAGAATCTGAAGTATAACACCGCTATTGCAGCCATGATGGCATTGATTAATGACTTCTACAAGAAGAATGCGATTACCCGTGGGGAATATAAGACTTTATTGACCTTGTTAAATCCTGTGGCCCCTCATATCACAGAGGAATTGTGGCAGTTAGCCGGTTATGAAGGACATGTATATCAGACAGCTTGGCCGGAGTTTGATGAGAGCAAGACCGTAGAAAGTAATATCGAAATCGGTATTCAGGTAAACGGTAAAATGAAGGGAACGGTAATGGTATCCAAGGATGCGGATAAAGATACCGTAATTGCTCTTGCAAAGGAAGCTTTGGGTGATAAGCTGGTTGGAAACATTGTAAAGGAAATATATGTTCCCGGCAGAATTGTAAATATCGTAGCAAAATAATTTCTATTGGAAAAGGACTCGTTATTTGACGGGTCCTTTTGTGTTGCTTAAAATGGTATCAATATCCTCCAGTTCCTTGGGGGTACTGTATTTTTTTATGGCATTCATTGCAATCTGCATTTCGGAAGGAGACAGATTTAAATTCTCTTTCTTTGCCTTTGCCAGAAGGGGAAGCAGAGTAGGAACTAAGGTGTTTTTGTCCTTGGTTTTTACCAAAACAAATAGTTCCTCCAAAAATTCCAGCTTATATGCAGGAATCTCCCGAACCGTTTCGTCTGTCATCCATAAGGGTTTTTCTTCCATTGCATGTTCCTTTCTTTCATAAAGTATTGAATTGTTGAAGAATCTGCATCATATTTTCCATATCGGAAAAATCCATATCATTTCGTATATCAACTAATCCGGAGTCCATAAGATTTTGATATAGGGCCAGAATGTCCTGATATTGTTGTATTTGACTCAGTGTTTGGGAAAGAGTTTCCAATTGAGAACGTTCCCGTAAATTACAAAACGGATATAATTCCTGAAGGATTTCCTCTATAGTGGAAGCATCGACAACAAATGGTTTTATTGCAGTTTGTTTGCCGGTGTCGTCCTTCATAAGCTGTAAACATTCCTGTAATTTGATAGCGACAGCCAGTCCATGTTGATAAGGCGAATCCAGATAGAAGAAAAGGATTTTTAATTTTTGGAGTTCCTGATTGCAAAACATGGAATCAAATTCCTGAATCTTTTTCTGCTCCTTGTCCATGGAGTACCTCTTTCATCAGTTAATAACCGGTTTGTATTAACAATATGTACTGATTATGAAAATATGCATAGGGGCAATGGAACGGTACTGTCCATTGCCCCAAATGTTTAGCAGCCGCAGCTGCCCCCCTTACCGCATAAGCAGGAAATTAAGAGAATCCAGATCAAGAGATCGCAGCTCTTATTTTCGCAGTTATTGCCCAGTAAGGAGATTCCGTTGCCACAGCCACAACCTCCGCCGAGAAGAAGGAGAAGAATCAGTAAGGTGCAGCCGGAACCTCCGCCAAAACCACTGAGAAGTGAAGTGGAATTGCAGCTGCTGCATCCGCAGTTGGTAGCAGATAAATCGCTCATGAAAAAGCCTCCAAAAGATATTTTAGGTATGGTCTATTATATGTGGCTGTGCTTGTACATGTTTCCTGTTTTTTTACGTTATTTTTGGGAAATTAAATCAATATATAGATAAAATACTTGATTTAATTGCAAGATATAGTAAAATGTTATATGTAAAAGACTCGAAATGGATAAGGATTGCCCATGGCTCAGAAGTTATATGTTTTAGACGGTGTCAAATATAAGTCGGAAGAAGAATATCGACAGGCGTTACATGATAAAAAAATTATCGATCGCTTGCGTGAAATCACCGAGGATTACTCTGCGGAGCAGATTGAACTTCTGATTGAGAAAATCAGGAGCGGAGCTTATCCTTTTCACACCCGTCAGGGTCTTGCTTATGCAAGGGAACTGGAACTTAGACTTTCCGAAGAAGATTTTCCTACCGGCAGAAAGCGGGAAATCCGGTCAAGACAACCCCTGGACAGAGAAGATGAAGAAGAGGTGCCGAAGAAAAAACAGTTTTCGGATGAACTGATTGAAGAACTGGCCAGGAAAGAACTGCGGAAACGATATAAGAGGAGAAGGTATTTTTTGCTGGCATGTACCTTCATTGCGTTTGCCTCCATTTCCTGGTACGGGATATATACTTATTTTGGATACAGAACCGCGAAGCTTTATAAGCAGATGCGAGAAGTAAAAGAGCAGGCTTATGAGGAGGAATCAGACACACAAGCGGTTACACAAGGCCCTTTATATACGCTGGATGGACCTTTGGCACAAAAAGAGGTGCTGGATGAATATAAAAATTTAATATCTGAGCATGAAAACCTAATCGGATGGATAAAAATTGACGATACAAATATAGATTATCCTGTCATGCAGGGAACGGATAATTCTTTTTATCTGACACATGATGTAAACGATGATTATGATAAAAACGGTTCTATTTTCATGGATAAGGATTGTGATGTATTAAAACCCAGTACCAACTTCATCGTCTACGGACATCATATGGCCAGTGGTCGTATGTTTGGCAAACTGGGAAAATATGAAAGTGAAGAGTACGGAAAAAAACATCGATATATTTCTTTTGATACGATTTATGAAAAAGCAACCTATGAGGTTATGTATGTATTCCGGTCCAGAGTGTACAACTCGGATTCGGTAGCCTTTAAATATTATCAGTTTGTGGATGCAAACAGCGAACAGGAATTTCTTTCCTATATGGAGGAAATGGCGGCAGATTCCCTGTATGACATGGGGGTAACCGCTCAGTACGGAGATCAGTTATTGACACTGACGACCTGTGACTATCACGAAAAAAACGGAAGATTTGTTGTAGTGGCCAAAAAGGTCACAGCAAAGGAGTAGAGAATGGCAACTCGTAAGAAAAACAGAAAGCTTCGGAAGACGATTCGTAAAACCTTAAGCGCGATTTTCCTCGCGTCAGCAGTGTTTGTAGCGTCTATGCCTGTTTCAGAAATGCAGGCGGCGGTGGATCCTTCCAAAAAAGTGTCCGTGGATATAGAGAATTGTCAAATCCCGATTATTGATGAAGGAGAGACCATTTATACCACCGGTGACGGTATGTTTCAGTTTGCTTATGTAAATCCCAATGATGTCAGTGCGGGAAATAAGATAGCGGTCATTTTGGGCTATGACGGCGGACGCCGTGAAGGAGGCGTGTTAACCATTCCGGATTCGGTGGATGCTTATTTGAAATATTCCGAGAATATGGGTACTGCATACGGTTATTGTGCAGTTGCCAGAAATAAGGAATTTTTGTATTACCAGGTGGTAGCGACCAAGAAAAACGAATATGGTGAGATTGTCTATGAGGATGATTTGACCAAACCGATTTTGGATGAAGACGGTAATCCGGTTCTCAATCCAATCACCGGAGCTGTTACCTATGAACAAAAAGAAGTAAAAGAAATCCAGTACCAGCCCTGTCTGTACGAGGATTATGATAAGTGGAAGGATTTGGAGGTGGACAAGTTCTATCATGTTACCTCTGCGGCCGGGGTGACACCCAAAACCTATGGTTTGACCACCGATTCCGCTTGTCAGCGTATTCAGGCAGCCACTGTTCGTTATATTGGTAATCAGCAGATTCGTGCAGGTTCCGGAGCAGGTGTGGGTACCTGGTCCATTATTCCCGAATCGGAGGGCGGTTATATTGATACACCGGAAGAAGGTATTTTCCGTGGAGAAAAAGCCGGTAACGTTGAACATTTGTACGTGGGTAGTGAATTGAGCGGTATTGGCGATTATGCGTTCTACGGTTGTATGAACTTAAAGAAGATTACTTTGGAAAACGGTTTGGATACCATCGGTAATTATGCGTTTGCCAACTGTCGAAACATGAGCGAAATTGAGTTGGAGATTACCTCCCGTATTTCAACCATTGGTGACCATGCTTTTTACCATTGCGAATCTCTTACAAGCTTTACCATGCCTCGTCAGGTTTCCAAGGTGGGTGATTCCGCATTTGAGGGTTGTGTATCATTAAAGGATATTGAGCTTTGCGGCGCAGGCGCAAGAGTAAATTTGGAGGTACTTGGTTACAGCGTATTCAAGAACTGTAAGGCACTGGAGTCTATTACCTTCCCTTCTAGTTATGAAGAAGATGATGTAAACATCAATATGTTTGAAGGTTGTAAGTCCTTAAAAACCATCAAAGTTCAAAGCGATTTGATTAATTTTGTGGAAACGCCGGGTGGTTCTTTCGGATTTAATGAATTTAAGAATACCGTTTTGGAATCCTTCTACTTTGAGGGAATTAAGAATTCTCCGTTGCATGTAACCGCTACAGATCATTCCATTGCTTTTAAGTATGACGGAAGCGATGTTTATGAGGTTACCATTGTTTCACCGGACGGCAAGGAAGCCTTGTATCAGGTAAATTCCAATAATGAACTGATTAAGTGCGTGATTCCTTCCGACATGAAAGAAGTTGTGCTTCCTTCCACCATCGGACCTTATACAATCAAGACGATTTGGTCTACCAGTTTCCAGGGAAACTGTTTCCTGGAGAAAATCAGTATTCCTTCGTCCATTACCAATATTGAAAGCAATGCGTTTAAGGGCTGTCATAACTTAAGAACCGTTGTTTTTGAGGAACCTGTTCAGTTGACCAATATTGGTGCGGGCGCATTTGATACACAGAATGTATTGGATCATAAGGCGGCTTGTACGAATACGTCCCTGCCGGAAGTTCCTACCTTACAGTTTGTAGGTCCTATTTCTTCGGATAGCCTTCCGTTCCGGTATGCTATGAATGCTGCCAATTATTTTAATAATTCGGAGCAGAGAAAAACTTATATTACTTATTACAGCAGCTGGCCCACGAATCTGGTGGTTCAGTACAATGATAAGACCGATAAAAATGAATTGATTAATTATCCTACATTCCAGGAGTTCCAGAGCTTTAATTCTCTGGGAGATCCGGAAAGCTTAAGCGATGCGCAGATTCAGGCACTGATTAATACGTATCCAAGTATTACCTCTGCCAATGTAAAGTCTTATGTAAAGGCCGTACAGGGAGCTTTGGCAAAAAATACACCTGCATTAAAAAATACCATGACCATGAATGAAGAAGCGGTAATCGATGCGGCACTTCACATTGAATTACCGGATGGTATTGAATCCTTTAAGAGTGGTTTGTTTGCTGATCGCGAGAGCAGTGAAATTGATTGCGAAAAGACCCTGGTTGCATATAGTTTGGATAGTATCGGAGACCAAGCATTCAAAGGCTTCCGGAATTTAACTTCCGTATCGTTATACGGAAATACTTCCTCCATCGGCAGCTATGCTTTTCAGGATTGTGAAAAGCTTACAGAGGTTAATTTACCGGCCAGTGTCAGAACACTTGGCACCATTCCTTTTACCGGTTGTAGTGATTTAAGCTATGTAAATTTCTCCAATAATACCAAATATGTTTGCAAGGATTCCATAATCTACGAGAAAGATTCGGATGGAGTTTGCTATAAGATTATTGAATATTTGGAAGGCAATGAGAATGGTGTATTAAACGCAGAGGATTTGGAAGGCGTTTCAGAAATCGCAGAAGAGGCTTTTGCGGGAGATGGTGTAAAAGTCAGCTATGTGGATTTGAGAAATACAACCATTCGTGAGATTCCGGAGGGTTGTTTTAAGGATACCCAGAAGCTTTCTTTCGTATATCTGCCTACCACCTGGGATACCATTGCTCCCAGTGCATTTGAAAACAGTTCTTTGATTTATTTGGAAATCCCGGGTTCTTCCGGATATATTGATACCAGTGCATTCAATGGTCATGAGACTTCTCTGACATTCAATTGCGAAGAGGACAGTAATGCCCGAAGATATGCGTTAAAGAATAATATTCGCGTGACCGACAAGGAACCTTATATTGAGTATGTAGTTCGCTTCTGGGACTATGACAATACCCTTTTGAAGGAGGAGGTTGTAGTTGCCGGTAAGGATGCAAATCCGCCGGAAACACCGGAGCGAGAAGGCTATAAACATACCGGTTGGAACTTTGATTACACCGGTATCGAGCGAGATATGGATATTGTAGCTACTTATGAGGCAATTGATCCGGATATTTATCGCTATACCGTAAGATTTATTGATTGGGACGATACCGTATTGTCCGAGCAGCGAGTGGATCCCGGTAAGGATGCTGAGGCTCCCGCAGATCCGGTTCGTGCAGGATATGAATTTATCGGATGGAGACCTGCGATTACCAATATTCAGAAGGATACGGATATTTATGCACAGTATGTGCAGGAGGATCCGGATATCCACCGTGTAACGGTACGTTTTATCGATTGGAATGACAGCATTATTAAGACAGAGCGTTTGGATGTGGGTACCGATGCGACTCCTCCGGAAACGGACCCGAAGAGAGACGGTTATGTATTTACCGGTTGGAGACCCAGCATTATCAATATCCAGGAGGATACGGATATCTATGCTCAGTATGAAAAAGAGGACCCGGATGCCAATAAGCTTACCGTTAAATTTGAGGATTATGATGGAAGAATAATTAAAACGGTACTGGTTGCCAAGGGTGGCAGCGCAGAGACTCCTTTGGATCCGGTGAGAGACGGATATACCTTTACAGGATGGAAGCCTTCTGTGAATAATATTCAGGAAAATACCACCATTTATGCCCAGTATGAGAAGAATGATTCGACGATGTATCTTCTTACCGTACGTTTTATTGACTGGAATGACAATGTTATCTATACCCAGAAGGTTGCTCCCGGAGAAGATTGTCTGGAGCCCAAGGATCCTTCCAGAGAGGGATATACTTTTACCGGCTGGAGACCTGCAATTACCAATGTTACCCAGGATATGGATACCTATGCACAATACGAGAAAATCGTAGAAGACAACAGCAATAATGGAAATAACAATAATGAGAATAATAACCAGAACAATACGACGCAGAAATTCCGTACATTAACAGTTGTAAACGGCTCCGGCTCCGGCAGTTATATGGTAGGAAGCCAGGCATTTATTTATGCGGAAGAATCTGATAAGCTGGCTTTCAGCAGCTGGACTGTAGATGCGGATGATTTGCAAATTAACAGCAAGGTATTGAATGGTACAATTATTACCATGCCCGATCGTGATGTTACCGTCATTGCTAATTTTGTTACAAAGGATAACAATAATAATAACGGTGGCGAGAATAACAATAACAATAATAACAATAACGGAAATAACAATGGAAACAACAATAACGGAAACGGTGGCAACAATGGGGTGAACGAACTTCCGGTGGCCAACGGTGGTACAACGGTAGTAATCGATAAAAACGGTTTGTCCAATACCGGTGTGGTTTCCGCAGTAATCAACGGTTCCTCCGATAATTTCCGAATCAAGATTACCGGAGATTCCGATTCCTCCGAAGCAATTGTGCGTGCTTTGATGAAGAAGTACGGTACATTGGATTGTATCAAGTATTTCCCTATGAAAATTTCTCTGTACGATTCCACGGGAAAGAAACAAATCTATGATACAACAGGATTGTCTATCAGTGTGACCTTACCGATTCCGGATTCACTGATTCCTTATGCCGGTAATAATTTGGTGGCTTATGTGCCACTTTCCGGCGAAAAGATGAAAGCAGTAGATGCGAAATTTACCACCATTGATAATGTGCCTTGTATTTCCTTTAAAGCAGAAGATTTTGGACCTTATGTTATTTATGTTAATACCGAGGACTTATCTGCAGGAAATATTGCAGACAGTACGCCGAAGACCGGTGACGGCATTCATCCCAAGTGGTTCCTTTCCCTTGGACTTGCCGCTGTGGCAGCGATTTTATTCTTCTACCAGGATAAACGCAAAGGTACAAAAAAAGTAGCCCGTGCTTAAGCAAGGGGAGTTGAAAGAATAGGAGCTATATGAAAAGAAAAAGAAGAATATTTGGAGTGGTTCTGATTATTCTGTCCATAATTATCATGCAGCTTCCTCTGTCGGAAGTGGATGCTGCTACATCTGCTTCCGATTTTGTTATTGACGGAAAAAAATTAACCAAGTACTACGGAACGGAAAAAGATGTTTCTGTTCCTACGGAAGTGGAAATAATTGACAAAGGGGCATTTGAGGATGTAACCACCATGGAATCCATTGTGATTCCTTATTCGGTAAAAAGAATCAAAGCCTTTGCCTTTTGGGGTTGTTATAACCTGTCAAAAGTTTCATTGGCAGGTGGCTTAAAGGAAATTGGGGATTATGTGTTTGCAAACTGTAAGGGACTGCAAACCTTCACGGTACCAAAGACCATCACATCCATCGGTATCGGTGCGTTTGAGGATTGTGTAAACCTTACGGATATCACGATTCCGCCGGAAGTAACCTTTATCCATGAAACAGCTTTTGAAGGTTGTAAAAAATTGGTGATTCACGCGGAAATGGGTAGCTATGCCTGGAAATATGCACAGGATTTCTATGAGCGTCAAAAAGAAATGGAAGAGTATGAAGACGTGCCCGGGTACGATCCTTCCAAATCGGAGACTACAGAGAATCCGGAAGAGAATACCGATACCGAAATTGTGGAGTCTCCTTCCAATACCTTGTTGGGAACCACCTTTGTTGTAGGAAACCAGGCCGTTGTTTTTATTGATAACACGGATCAATATGTGATTGACGGCAGTATGGTGGGAAAAGAAGACGATACGACCACCGGTTTGGAAAATCAGCCTATCTATGATGATAATAACAGTATTTTAAAGTATAGTATCGTGGATAATCGGATTGTGGCGGATCAGGCCTATTATCGTAGTCAAAATTTGGATAATTTGGTTCTTTCAAAAGGAATCACTGAGGTAGGCGAATTCAGTTTTGCCAGAAGCTCTCTGAAATCCATTTCGATTCCGGATACCACCACAACCATTTCTTATGGTGCGTTTTATCATTGTGATGCTTTGCAATCGGTGGTTTTGCCCAATAGTATTCAATGCGTGGAACCCAAGGCTTTTACCTATACGAAATGGGTAGAAGATTTCCTGACAGACGGAACCGGTTCCAAAACAGATTTTCTGGTCAGCGGTGGTGTATTGGTTGCTTATCGCGGACACAGTACTGCTGTGGATATTCCGGAAGGCGTACGAGTGATTGCAGCAGAAGTATTTGCGGACCACAAAGAAATCAGTTCGGTTCATTTCCCCAACAGTTTAACCGTTGTGGGAGAAGCAGCCTTTGAAGGTTGTGACGGCCTTTCCACCATTATTTGGGGAAGCGGTTTAAAAGAGATAAAGGACCGGGCATTTTGTGACAGTTACTTATCCGATGTGACCATTCCCGAGTCCGTTACCCAATTGGGTTGTAAAGTATTTCATGATACCGTATTGGTAGCCTATGAGGGAAAACATCCAAAGGAAACCTATGAGCATTCAGCACAACGTTTGTCCAATGAACAGTATCGAAACGGAATTCCAAAGCTTCAAAATCCCGGTGTAACCGTAAGTGGTGTGGAGCATGCATATGCTTATTTGGATGGTGCATTACGAGAGTATTGCTTGCAAATTGAAAAGGTTACCGCAAGCAAGGTTATGGAAAAGGCTTTTTTCCGAAATCTTCACATAGAATTACCGACGGATTGTGAGTTGTATCAGCTGACATTAACCGATCAGGGAAATATTTCCATTACGAAATTAGGCAAGCAGGCCCTTACCGTTACACTTCCTATTCCTCAAAGTTATCAAGGGAAAGAAATTTGTGTGGTTTCTTTGGATCGTAACGGCCAGTTGGAATTATTGCCGGCAAAAAATGTTCGGATTGATGGAGTAGAAGCAATCCGTTTCCAAACCGATTATGTTTCCATGGTAGCCATTTACCAGACCGGAGAACTTCTTTCCGATGATATTGTAGAAATATCTTTGGAGGCCAGCACTTCCTTATCCGGACCCGTAAAAGAATCAACACAATCAAGTGAATTAACCGGCAAGGAAGCCGACAAGGCATTTGTATTAAAAATTCTGTTGGCAATACCTGTTTTGCTGGCAGGCATTTACCTGTTATTAAAGAGAAAACTATAAGGAACCCCATAAAAACTCCCGCATAGAATACTATAATCTATGTAGGAGTTTTTTTATGAATCGGGTACTGAATCAAATTGGAGCGTGGACAGATAATCGAAAATCGCAAGGTTGTACAGTTGCGATTCTTGACAGTGGTATCGTATATCACCCGGATATAAAGAACAGAATCCTGCTTTATCGGGACTTCGTAAAGGAAGAAGCTTACCCGACAGATGTCTATGGCCATGGAACGCATATTGCAGGTATTATCGGCGGAAACGGAAGCCTTTCCCACGGTTTGTTTCGGGGGATTGCACCAAACACAACATTCGTTGTGGGTAAGGTGCTGGACGAGAAGGGAGACGGAACTGCGGCACATATGTTGCAGGCGCTGGAGTGGATTCGAGAATGGAAGGACAAATATGAAATCAGAATAATCAATATTTCTTTGGGGGTGGGAAAAGATATTTGCCCCGTGCGAATTGAAAGGATTCAAAAGGAATTAAATGCACTTTGGGATGAAGGGATGCTGATTGTGAGCTCGGCAGGAAATAACGGTCCGGACAATAACAGCCTTTCTGCGTTGGGAGAGAGTGAAAAGTGCATTTGCGTAGGGTGCCATGACGGAGAATATTTTCGAAACCATCCGGGCAGATGCTTTTTGTATTCCGGACGAGGGGATTCCTCCTTGCTTCGGGGTCCGGATTTGGTAGCACCGGGAACAGAAATTGTTTCCTGCAATGCCAAATATCTTGTTGATAAAAGACAAGCTCCCTATTGCAAAAAGAGTGGTACTTCCATGGCAACGGCAATCGTAAGTGGCTGTCTATCGGCAGTATGGGGAATCTATCCACAACGAACAAATCAGGAAATAAAGGAAGCCTTAAGAAAGGCTTCCGTGGATTTGGGGCTGCAACCAAATGCCCAGGGAGCAGGGATGATTTCCTATAAAAACTTGTTTGAATTCTTTTCATAATATTGTTGACAGCAATCGTATGATTGTATACAATAATACGCGAAGAACATTCGAAGAGGAGAAAATCAACTATGATGATGAATGAAGATATGTTTCAAAATAGACCGGTTACCATGAATGCTCAGAATAACCTGTTGGAAATCGAAGAGCATATGTACATTTTGGATGATGTTAAAAAGCCCAATGTATTCCGTAATATGTTCCCATATTCTGAAATTCCGAAGATTCCTTTCAACAACAGAATCGTGCCTCACGATATGCCGAAGGATATCTTTATTACAGATACAACTTTCCGTGACGGACAGCAGTCCAGAGCACCTTATACCACAGAGCAGATTGTAACGATTTACGATTATTTACACCGCCTGGGTGGTCCCAACGGCATGATTCGTGCCAGCGAATTCTTCCTTTACAGCAAGAAGGATCGCGATGCGGTATATAAATGTATGGAGAGAGGCTATAAGTTCCCGGAAGTAACCAGCTGGATTCGTGCAAGTAAGGAGGATTTCAAGCTTGTAAAGGCCATCGGTATGAAGGAAACCGGTATCCTGGTAAGCTGTTCCGATTACCATATTTTTATGAAAATGAAAATGACCAGAAAACAGGCAATGGATCATTATCTTAGTGTTGTTCGTGATTGTCTGGATGAGGGCATCAGCGTAAGATGTCACTTGGAGGATATTACCAGAGCAGATATCTATGGTTATGTTGTTCCCTTCTGTTTGGAATTGATGAAATTGATGGAAGAGTATAAGATTCCGATTAAGGTACGTGCTTGCGATACCATGGGATATGGTGTAAACCATTCCGGTGCGGTTATTCCCCGAAGTGTTCAGGGTATTATCTATGCATTGCATACCAATGGTGGCGTTCCTGCGGAGTTGCTGGAATGGCATGGACATAATGATTTTTATAAAGCAGTTGTTAACTCTACCACAGCATGGCTGTATGGTTGTGCCGGCGTAAACACTTCCCTTTTCGGTATCGGTGAGAGAACCGGTAATACACCTTTGGAGGCAATGGTATTTGAGTATGCACAGCTTCGTGGTGATTTAAACGGTATGGATACCACCGTTATTACCGAATTGGCTGAGTATTATGAAAAGGAAATCGGTTATCACATTCCTTCCCGTACACCGTTTGTCGGAAAGAACTTTAACGTTACGAGAGCCGGTATTCATGCAGACGGTTTGTTAAAGAATGAGGAGATTTACAATATTTTTGATACTGAGAAATTCCTAAACAGACCTGTTCTTTGTTCTATTTCAAACACCTCCGGTCTTGCAGGTATTGCACATTGGATTAACACCTACTTCAAGTTGAAGGACGAGCACGCAATTGATAAGAATAATGAAATTGTTAAGGAAATCAAAGTTCTTGTGGATAAGGAATATGAAGATGGTCGTGTAACCGTTATGACCGATAATGAGATTATTGCTTATATTGACAAGGTATGTGCTGAAAAAGGTTTAAAGATCGGTAATCGTTAATTCGGATTGGAGCAGACGTGACAGATTATAGTGTAAATAAAGAGGTGACCGATAAGTATTCTTTGCGTGGTCGCGTATTTCATAAGCTTCGGGAAGATATTCTGAACGGAAAATACGAGGAACATGAAGAACTGAAAGAGGTTGCTATCGGTGAGGAACTGGGGGTTAGCCGTACTCCGGTCAGGGAAGCCTTTCGTCAGTTGGAATTGGAAGGATTAATAAAGATTATTCCCAATAAAGGCGCATACGTTACCGGTATTACGGAAAAGGATGTTAAGGATATCTACATGATTCGTTCTCTTTTGGAGGGATTGTGTGCCAAACTTGCAACCGAATATATTACCAAAGAACAGCTGGAAGAAATGGAAGAAAACATTTATCTTGCAAAGTTTCACGCGGACAAGGGGCATTTGGACCAGCTGGCAGAATTGGATAATCGGTTTCATGATATCCTGTATGAAGCATGTAACAGCAAGATGCTGGAGCATCAGCTAAAGGATTTTCATCAATATGTACTTCGTGTGCGTAAGAAAACGCTTTCCAGTGCCAACAGAGGACCTAAATCCAATGAGGAACATGAGGGCATTTTGGAAGCAATTAAGGCGCATGATGCACAATTGGCCGAACAGCTTGCCAATCGACATATGATTAATGCATATGAAAATATGGTACAAAACGGCCTCCATGAAATTTATGCAAATAAGGATGATAATTCATCCCCAAAATAGCAGAGTACTGCAAACAGAAAGGATAAAAACAATGGCAAAAATTCAAATGACCACTCCGCTTGTAGAAATGGACGGAGATGAAATGACCAGAATTCTCTGGAAGATGATTAAGGATGAGCTGATTTTACCTTATATCGATTTGAAGAGTGAGTATTATGATTTGGGCTTGGAATATCGTAACGAGACCAATGATCAGGTTACCATTGATTCTGCAAACGCTACCTTAAAGTACGGAGTAGCAGTAAAATGTGCAACGATTACTCCCAATGCAGCACGTATGACAGAATATAATTTAAAAGAGATGTGGAAGAGCCCCAACGGTACCATTCGTGCCATTCTTGACGGTACTGTATTCCGTGCCCCCATTCTTGTAAAGGGAATCGTTCCTTATGTTTCCAATTGGAAAAAACCCATTACCATAGCACGTCATGCTTACGGTGATGTATATAAGAATACCGAGATTAAAGTTCCCGGAGCAGGTAAGGCAGAATTGGTATTTACCGGAGAAGACGGAACGGTAATCCGTGAGACCATTCATAACTTTACCGATGCCGGTATTATTCAGGGTATTCACAATACCGATAAGTCTATTTCCAGCTTTGCAAGAGCATGTTTCGGCTATGCGATTGATACCAAGCAGGACCTTTGGTTTGCAACCAAGGATACCATTTCCAAAAAGTACGATCATAATTTCAAGGATATTTTCCAGGAGATTTATGACGCTGAATACAAGACAAAGTTTGAAGAACTTGGTATTGAATATTTCTACACCTTAATTGATGATGCGGTTGCGCGTGTTATTCGTTCTGAGGGTGGCTTCATTTGGGCTTGTAAGAATTACGATGGTGATGTAATGTCTGATATGGTGGCTACAGCTTACGGTGACCTTTCCATGATGACATCCGTCCTGGTATCTCCCAGTGGTGTTTACGAGTACGAGGCAGCACATGGTACCGTACAGCGTCATTACTACAAGCACTTAAAGGGAGAGGAGACCTCTACCAACTCCATCGCTACCATCTTTGCATGGACCGGAGCTCTTAGAAAGCGCGGCGAGTTAGATAATATTCCTGAATTGATGGCATTTGCGGATAAATTGGAAAAGGCTTGTATCAAGACAGTGGAAGATGGCAAGATGACAAAGAGTCTTTCTCTTATTTCTACTTGTGAAAATCCTGTGATTTTAAACAGCCTTGATTTCATCAAAGCAATCAGAGCAACCTTGGATACTCTGTAATAATGGATAATAAAATGGGAAGCCTTTATGCAAGGGCTTCCCATTCTTCGTATTTCAATTCTAATTCTGCTTTTAAGGCTTCCTGTTCTTTGCTCAGGGCCTGTAATTTTGCTACCTGTGTTCCGATGGAAGGGTCGGAGAGTTGTTTGTCAAGCTCTGCAATCTTGTCCTCCAATTCCGCAATCTTATCCTCACATTTCTTCAGATCATTTTCTCTTTTACGCTGTTTTGCCTGTAATTCCTTTTGTACCTTCCAATCCAATTTGGTATCGGATTCGGTGGAGTCATTGACCGGTGTTTCCATGGATGGAAGAGTTGCTTCCAAGGCGGTCATTTGTACCTCATGTTTTTCCAAATAATAATCATAATTACCAATGTAATTCACAAACTGCCCATGGGTAAGATCCAGAATGCGATGAGCGGTTCGATTGATAAAATATCGGTCATGGGATACATATAATACCGTACCGGTATATTGATTTAAGGCATCCTCCAAAATCTCTTTGGAAGCAATGTCCAAATGGTTGGTAGGCTCATCCAAAATCAATAAATTGGCATTGCTTAACATTAATTTTGCCAGGGAGACACGACCTCTTTCGCCACCGGATAAATCTCCGATCAACTGAAAAACCTCTTCACCGGTAAAGAGAAATGCTGCCAAAACATTACGAATTTCCGTATTGGTTAGGTAAGGATAATCATCGGAAATCTCATCAAATAGAGTTTTTTCTCCATGCAGTACATGGTGTTCCTGATCGTAATAACCGATTTCTACATTACTTCCCAGGGTAAAGGAACCGGCGTCGGCAGGAAGAAGACCATTTAAGATTTTCAACAGAGTTGTTTTGCCGGAACCGTTATCTCCGATAATTGCCACATGTTCCCCTCTTTTGATTTCAAAAGAGACATCCGAAAACAGTGTTTGTGTATCGAAGGATTTGGCCAGATGTTCCACGTTTAAGACATCCTTGCCGCTTTCTCTGTAAGGGGTTAGTGTAAGCTTCATATCGGAATTTACAGTGGTGGGCTTTTCCAACACTTCGATTTTGTTTAACATTTTTTCACGACTCTCGGCACGTTTAATGGACTTTTCCCGATTAAAGGAGCGAAGCTTTTCGATGACCTCTTCCTGATGCTGAATCACCTTTTGCTGATTTAAGTATGCATTCATGGCTGCGGTACGAAGCTGTTCTTTTTTTACAGCATAATCGGAGTAATTGCCCTGAAATACCGTGCAGGCGGATTGATCGATTTCAATAATCTTTGTGGTAATCTTATCCAGGAAATAGCGGTCGTGAGAGACGATGATTACGGCACCTTTATAATTCAATAAATAAGTTTCCAACCAGGCAATGGAATTCATGTCCAGGTGGTTGGTGGGCTCATCCAACATAATCAACTCCGGCTTTTGTAACAAAAGTTTGCCAAGAGCAACCCGTGTTTTCTGACCACCGGAAAGTGTGGATACCGGTTTTTGAAAGTCGGATTCCGAAAAGCCCAGTCCCTTTAACACACCGACAACTTCGCTTTGGTAGGCATAGCCGTTCTGACTTTCAAAATGATGGGTCAGAAGAGTGTACTGCTTCATTAGACTTTCCAAAGCATCCCCCTCTTTCCCCTGCATATCCTGTTCGCATTGACGTATTTTTTGCTCGGTTTCGATGAGTTCCTGCTTTACGGAAAGAAGCTCGGTATAAATTGTATTTTGAGTATCCACCGCACCGTTTTGCGCCAGATAACCAAAGGATACATCTTTGGCAAAAGTAACCAGGCCCTCGTCTGCCTTCTGCTGACCGGCAATGATACGTAGGAGGGTGGTTTTGCCGGCTCCGTTAATACCTACAATACCGGCCTTTTCATAATCTTCAATATGAAAACTGACATGCTTTAGCACCGTTTTATCGATAAAACTTTTGGATATATTTTGACAGGAAAGTATCATGAGGATTTCCTTTCATAACAAAAATAATTCGGATTTTTGACACAAAACTTATTCTATACGAAAGGGCGGGGAATTGTCAATGAATGGAGCATCGGAAAGGTGGTTTTGACAGAATTGTTTGATTGACACTATTTTAACATTCTGATAAAATAACTATAGAACATTTTTGGGGGTGCTCAAGGTGGAAGAGAAAGAAATTTCGCAGGCGGTTATCAGCCGTCTTCCCAGATATTTTCGATATTTGGGAGAATTAAAGGATGAGGGCGTAGAACGTATTTCCTCCCAGGAATTAAGTGGACTTATGAAGGTGACTGCGTCTCAGATTCGACAGGACTTTAACAACTTTGGCGGCTTCGGTCAGCAAGGTTACGGATATAATGTAGAGTACCTTTATCATGAAATCGGTAAAATATTGGGATTGGACCAAACCCATAAATTTATTATTGTTGGTGCAGGTAATCTTGGACGTGCACTCGGTAATTATTTGAATTTTGAGAGACGCGGTTTTATTTTTCAGGGAATTTTTGATCAGAATCCCGATTTGATCGGTCAAATGGTAAGAGGACTTCCGGTACACCCAATGGAAGAACTGGAAACCTTTGTACGGGAGAATGAAATTGAAATTGCGGTATTGACCATTCCGAAAACCAGCGCTGTTGCGGTTGCAGATCGATTGGTACAAAACGGTATTAAAGGCATTTGGAATTTTGCTCACGTGGATTTAAACCTGCCGGAAGGAATTCAGGTAGAAAATGTACATCTTTCCGATAGTCTGATGAAGCTTTCTTATAACATTAATCGATTTATGCAGGAAGAAGAATAATGTTTTCGGATACTGCATTTACTTACAGTTGGAACGAAATGCGAGGTTAAAGCATGGCGGGTCAAAAAGCAGAACAATTTAGAGAAGCCTTGGAAGGGAAGAAGATTCCGGTACTTACTTTGGATGCGAAGTGGTACAGACTTCTGGGGGAAGTGGGAAGAGCCAATGTGAAAGCGCAGGAAGAGCAGTTAAATGAGCTGCTTCGTGCCCAAGGCCGAATCAATTCCAAAATCAAGGAAATGAAAAAACTGAAAAAGCGCTTGATGAATGAAATTGTGGAGCTGGCGGATGAAAGCGGTCAGGATAATCCAAAGATTGCAGAAAATAAGCGTTTGATCGAAGAATGTAACGAGAAATTGGACCAGTCCCAGGAAGAAGTCCTGGATTTCCCGGATCAAATTCGCCAGGTAAACTTAGACCTAATGGAAGAAACCATGGATCATTGTTATGATACCATAAAAGAATATACCCAGGATATTGCAGAGATTGAGGAATGGGTAACCCAGATTCGAATTGAACTGAAAAAGAAGTTGATTCGCAAGCAGGAGATGGAAGCAAAGAATCATCAGATTTATTCCTATATGCATGACATCTTCGGCTCGGAAGTAATGGATTTGTTTGATTTTACATACAACCCGGAGGATAAACATCCTACCTTAGACGGTAAGACAAAAGACAAGGACTGTTAAGGCAGTCCTTTTGTTCGTGTGGGAGGAAAAGCGTGAAAATAGAATATATAGTGAATCAGGAAGAAATGAAACGGTACGACGCAAATACCATCAAAAAAATCGGCATTGACGGTTTGGTGCTGATGGAACGTGCGGCGCTTTCTGTAAAAGATCGAATAATGGAGCTAAGAGGGGAGAGAAAGAACCCTTCTGTGTTTCTTTTGGCGGGGGTAGGGAATAATGGTGCAGATGGCTTAGCGTTGTCCCGAATGCTGGTGGAAGAAGGTTTTTTGGTGGAGGTATGTGTCCAGGGAAATCCGGACAAGGCTACGCCTTCCTGGAAGAAACAAAGACGGATTTTGAATGCTTATCCCATAAACTGGACAAAAAAGCCCGAGCAGAAGAACTACGATTTTGTAATCGACGGATTGTTTGGGGTGGGGTTGTCCAGGGACATTACCGGGGAATTTTCGGAGAAACTTCAGATAGCAAATGCCTGTGAGGGTTATCATATTGCCCTGGATATCCCCAGTGGCATTCATGCAGATAACGGTGCAATTTTGGGAGCGTGTTTCAAGGCACAGGAAACCATTACCTTTGGCTTTTTGAAAAGAGGCCTGGTATTGTACCCCGGCTGTGAAGCTTGCGGAAAAGTAACGGTTGCCCAGATTGGAATACATGAGCGGGCCTTTTTTGGGAAAGAGCCGGGACTGTTTACCTACAGGGAAGAACCGCAAGAGCTTCTTCCGAAACGAAAGAAAGCCGGAAATAAAGGGTCCTTTGGTAAGGCACTTCTGGTATGCGGTAGTGCGGGAATGGCCGGTGCGGCAATTTTGAGTGCCAAGGCCTGTTTTCGTACCGGAGCGGGTATGTGTAAGGTCATTACATCTTTCGATAATCGGGTGATTTTACAGGAGAGTATTCCGGAGGTCATGATTGGAACCGGAGAGAATTTGGAGGAAGCCATGAATTGGGCTACCGTGACCTTAATCGGTCCGGGAATCGGGAAAAGTCCGGAGGCAATTCAAAATCTTTCATTTGTTTTAAAAACCGGATGCAAGCCCTTGGTAATTGATGCAGACGGAATTAACCTTTTAGCTGAACAGAAAAGCCTGCTGAAACAGTTACTAAAAGCCGCAAAGGAAGGAAGGACAATTGTTTTAACCCCTCATTGTATGGAGCTGTTGCGTTTGTATAACAGTCTGTTTCAACAGGAAGCGACCATGGAGGAACTGAAAACAGACATTTTGAAATATGCCAAAATGATTTCCGAGAAGTGCCGGTGTATTGTTGTGGCCAAGGATGCCAGAACCTACGTGGTTCGACCCAAGGGGAACAGCTTTCTGAATTTGCGTGGGAACAGCGGTATGGCGGTGGCCGGTAGCGGCGATGTGCTTGCCGGAATTATTGTATCCTTGCTGGCGCAGGGAATGGACGGTTTTCTGGGAGCATGCGCAGGAGTTTCGCTTCATGGGTATGCCGGAGATCTGGCTTCCCATAAATACGGAGAGCATGCCTGCATGCCGACAGATATCATAGAGGCTTTGTATAGATAAGAGAAAGCCGGGAATAATAATCTTAAATTCAATTCGATAGGAGAATGGAAATGGGTGAGATTATTATGAAACGGGGAGATATCTATTATGCGGACTTACGGCCGGTGGTAGGCTCTGAGCAGGGAGGGATTCGACCGGTTCTGATTGTACAAAATGACATGGGAAACCGACATAGTCCAACTGTTATTATAGCGGCCATTACCAGCAGGCAAAACAAGGCAAAGCTGCCAACTCATATATCCTTAAGTAAAAGCAGTTATGATATGGAAAAAGACTCGGTGGTTCTTCTGGAGCAGCTTCGCACCATAGATAAAACCAGACTGAAGGATCGGATATGTCACTTGGACAGAAAAATCATGGAACAAATTGACAGAGCACTGATGATTAGCCTGGAATTATATACATAAGCGAAAAAGAGAAATACTTGAATAAAAAAAGAAATAATGTTAAGATAAAAATAATGTAAAAAATTAGAAACAAAGGAGATTAAACATGTCAGGACATTCAAAATTTGCCAATATTAAGCATAAAAAGGAGAAGAACGACGCTGCTAAGGGTAAAATCTTTACCATTATCGGTCGTGAAATTGCCGTTGCCGTTAAGGAAGGCGGCCCCGATCCTGCAAACAATTTTAAGCTTGCAACCGTTATTGCAAAGGCAAAGGCAAATAATATGCCCAATGATACAATTGACAGAGGTATTAAGAAGGCAGCCGGTGATACCAACAGCGTTAATTACGAGTATGTAACTTACGAAGGCTACGGCCCAAATGGTATTGCTATTATTGTAGATGCATTAACCGATAACAAAAACAGAACCGCAGCAAATGTAAGAAGTGCATTTACCAAGGGTACCGGCAGCATTGGTACACAAGGCTGTGTATCTTATATGTTCGATAAGAGAGGACAGATTATTATCGATAAAGAAGAGTGCGACATGGAAGCGGATGATTTGATGATGCTTGCATTAGACGCTGGAGCAGAGGATTTTGCCGAGGAAGAGGACAGCTTTGAGGTTCTTACCGATCCGGATTCTTTGGAAACTGTCCGTAAAGCATTGGAAGACAATAAGATTCCCATGATGAGTGCAGAGGTTACCATGATTCCTCAGAATTATGTATCTGTAACCGATGAGAACGCTGTAAAATGCTTGAACAGAATTCTTGACCTTTTGGATGAGGATGATGATGTTCAGGCTGTATATCATAACTGGGATGAATAAGGGGTAGCAAGATGGCAGATTATACAAAAAAAGAAACAATTTGTGTTCAGTCCGGTTGGAAACCAACCAATGGTCAACCCAGAGTATTGCCTATTATTCAGAGCACTACATACAAGTATGACAGCTCTGAGCAGATGGGCCGTTTGTTCGACCTGGAAGAGAATGGATATTTTTACACCCGTTTGCAGAATCCTACCAATGATTTTGTGGCACAAAAGATTTGTGAGTTAGAGGGCGGTGTGGCTGCAATGCTTACCAGCTCCGGCCAGGCAGCAACCTACTATTCCATCTTTAATATTTGTGAAGCAGGAGACCATGTAGTGATGTCCTCCACGGTTTACGGCGGTTCTTTTAACCTGATTACCTGTACCATGAAGAAAATGGGAATCGAGTGCACCGTTGTGGATCCGGATTGGAGCGAAGAAGAGTTAAATAAGGCTTTCTGTGAGAATACCAAGTGCGTTTTTGCAGAGACCATTGCAAATCCGGCATTGGTGGTTTTGGATATTGAAAAGTTTGCACGTGTTGCTCATGCACATCAGGTTCCTTTGATTGTGGATAATACATTTGCAACACCGATTAACTGTAACCCTTTCCAATTTGGTGCGGATATTGTAACTCATTCCACCACAAAATATATGGATGGACATGCCATGGCTGTTGGTGGTGCAATTGTGGATTCCGGTAATTTTGACTGGGATGCTTATGGCGAGAAATTTGCAGGACTTACCACACCGGATGAGTCCTATCACGGCGTAACTTACACCAAGAAATTTGGTAAGGGCGCATATATCACCAAGGCAACCGTTCAGCTTATGAGAGACCTTGGCTCTATTCAATCTCCACAGAATGCATTTCTTTTGAATGTAGGACTTGAAACATTACCGCTTCGTATGGAAAGACACTGTAGCAATGCACAGGCCGTTGCAGAGTTTTTGGAAGCGCATGAGAAGGTTGCATGGGTGAATTATCCCGGTTTAAAGAGTAATAAGTATTATGAACTTGCTCAGAAATATATGCCAAAGGGCTCTTGCGGTGTTATTTCTTTTGGCTTAAAGGGCGGAAGAAGCGCAGCAGAGAAGATGATGGACAAATTACAGTTGGCAGCAATTGTTACTCATGTAGCAGATGCTCGTACCTGTGTTCTTCATCCTGCCAGTCATACGCACAGACAGATGACCGACGAGCAGCTTGTTGAGGCAGGAGTTGCGCCTGACCTGATTCGTTTCTCTGTAGGAATTGAGCATATTGATGATATTATTGCCGATTTGTCACAGGCATTGGAGAACGTATAAAGAATAACGGAGAACATGGAAATGGATAAACTTGCAATTGTTGTTCCTTGTTATAACGAGGAAGAGGTACTGGAGATTGCATCCAAGGCCCTTCGAGAAGTTTTGGACAACCTTGTGAAAAAACAGAAGATTGCAGAAGATAGCTTTATTCTCTTCGTAAATGACGGCAGTAAGGATAAAACCTGGGAACTGATTGAAAAAGAGCATAAAGAGCACCCCGTTACGGTTCGGGGCGTAAAACTGGCTGGAAATGTGGGACATCAGTTTGCTTTGACTGCCGGTCTGATTACTGCGAAGGATATGTCGGATGTTACCATTTCCATTGATGCCGATTTACAGGATGATGTGAACGTAATCGAGGAAATGATTGATAAGTTTCATCAGGGAAACGACATCGTATACGGTGTGCGAAAAGAAAGAAAAACGGATACTTTCTTTAAGAGAGTGACGGCCCAGGGCTTTTATAAGCTGATGGCGATGATGGGGGTTAAAACGGTTTATAACCACGCCGATTTCCGCTTGATGAGTAAAAGAGCAGTAGAGGCTTTTTCGCAATACAAGGAAACGAATCTGTTTTTGCGTGGTATGATGCCTCTGATAGGATATCAGACCGATTGCGTTTATTACGATCGATTGGAAAGAGTGGCAGGCACCTCCAAATATCCTTTGAGTAAGATGCTTGCTTTAGCCTTCAACGGTATTTCGTCTTTTAGTGTAAAGCCTATTACGTTTGTGACGGTTTTGGGATTTGTGATTTTATTTTGTTCCATTCTGGCTGCAATTTACGCATTTGTATCTTATTTTTGCGGAACGGTTGTACCGGGCTGGACCTCTTTGATTTTGTCTATTTGGTTTTTGGGTGGAGTACAGCTTGTATCCATCGGCCTTGTGGGACAGTACATTGGTAAGATTTATATTGAAGTAAAACAAAGACCTCGATATAACATTGAAAAGGTATTGGATGTAGAGGAAGAGTAGGATTCGTTTTATGGCTTGGAAGAAGAATGGTATCAGTTATTTCCTGTGGGCGATTTATTCCATAGCAGCGGTTTCGGGAATATATGCGATCCTTTCATACATATTTGTTTCGAAGAAAATGCCGGAATATCTGGCACTTCTTTTTACCGGCTGTATCGTTTTAATTATCGGCGGTGGTTTCTTTTCGGCCAGACTGTTGTTTCGTCGCAGGCTTTTTCAAATAGAGATTCCGGAAGAAATATGCGAACGGATTTCCAATGTTTTTGTAACACTGGGTGCTTTGGTGGGAATTGGATTAAGAGTTTTGTCCAATTTGCCGGGACAATCCATGGCAGAGTATGTGAATAATCTCTCGGAGCTTAGTTTTGGAAAACCTTTGATGCACGGCGCCGAATATGTCTATTCTTTATGCCTGGAAGGTGTTGTGGAATATATAGGGGATTATGCATTTCTGGGTGGGGCAATTCAAATCGTATTTGAACTGCTTGCTTTCTATTTTGTCTTTTTGGCAGTAAAAGAATTGGCAGGAGATTTGCCCGCTGTTGTTACGTTTTTGTGTGGTACGGTTGGTTTACCGTTTATTGAAAATCGTACCTTGCTTTCGCCGGAACCTTTGTTTTTTCTCGGGTTTTCCGTTTGCTTTTATTTGTTGGCGGTTTGCATGGCAAATTGGGTTTCGGTTTACGCATTCTTTGGTATTGGTTTGTATGTAGGCATTATGGCCTATTTGGATGTTTTGGGTTGGCTTGTGCTTTTTGTTACCATTCCGGTTCTTTGGTACGAAGAGGATGAGTGGGAGATTACATTTACGGAGAAACTGTCCAGATTGTTTATGGAGATTTTTGGAGTGGCTATTGGTTTTGCAATTTCCATTTTCCTGGACGCTTATTTTTCTTTGGCTTCTTTTGAGAGATTGTTTCAGGCATATGCTTATATGTATTTGCCGAAAGAACCTTCTTTGGAACCCTTTTCTTCCCTTTCCTGCTATATGTATCCGGCCCTGGTTTTATGTGCCGTTTTGATTTTCGGTATTTTTGCCTATTGGTTTCGAAAGGGTACTGACCGTATTAGCTTCTGGGTATTTGGCGCGATAGGTATTATTGGAATGATTACCTGTGAATTTATGCATAAAAGTATGACCGGGATTCCCTTCCTGGTAACATTTTTGTGTACTTTGGCCGGTGTTGGTCTTTTGAGTACTTATTGTGACAGAAAGAGGCTTCCGTTGGAAATCTATGAGAAAAAAACGGTGCCGGAAGATGAACAATCGGTTAAGTCCGATTTGGAAGTTTCCGTTCCTGTTGTTCCGGAAGAAACCTTGGAACCTTTTGTGACGGATGAGAAAAAGCCGGAGATTGACTATATTGAGAATCCATTGCCCGGACCTAAGAAGCATGTGGCTAAGTCTATGGATTATGATATAGAGGTTTCTGATGATGATGACTACGATATTTAGTCTTTCTGTATAAAAACATAAGAATCGTACATAGTAAGAACTAGGGGATTGCCCTAGTTCTTTTTTGTTGCTTGCAGGAAAGCTGAGCTTTCGGGTAGAAAAATGATTCTGTAGTATCCGGGAATCTTTATCGTTTTCGGGAAGGAGATCGTGTGAAACAGTCGGAAAATATGGAGTTATCACAAAAATCTTTTTATATGATGTCGATTATCGGGGAGATAGAAGGTCATGAAAATTTATCCGGTGCATCGAAGACTACCAAATATGAAGAGATATTACCCAAATTGGCCGAAATTGAGGATGACCCTAATATGAAAGGGGTTTTGGTATTGCTAAATACCATGGGGGGCGATGTGGAGGCCGGTCTGGCAATAGCGGAGATGATAGCATCTCTCAGTAAACCTACGGTTTCATTGGTATTGGGTGGAAGTCATTCCATTGGCGTACCGATAGCGGTCAGTACGGATTATTCTTTTATTGTGCCCACCGGAACAATGGTGATTCATCCGGTTCGTACCACAGGAACCGTAATCGGAGTGGCACAAACTTATCGATACTTTAAACAGACTCAGGACAGGATTTGCGACTTTATCTGTAACCATTGTAAAGTAACCAGAAAGAAGCTGGATAAACTGATGACAGAAACGGAAATGTTAACCAGGGATGTTGGAACCATATTGGTAGGGGAAGAAGCAGTGACATGTGGAATCATCAATCAGGTAGGTGGCATATGTGATGCAATCGAAAAACTGCATTCTTTGTCAGATATTCAAAATTTAACACAGAAGTGATGACAAAATACGAAAAAAATGGTATAGTATATTGACTATGCTTAAAAAGAGGTATTCATATGGCACCAGCTTCTAACAGAAAAAAATCCTCTTCCAATAAAAAGAGGAGTAATCATACAACTTCAAACAGAACCAACAGACAAAGAACTGCGCAAGAGTCAAAAATGTTCAATGAAATCGGTCTTTTGATTTTACTTGTTGCAATGATTCTATTATTCTGTTGTAATTTTGGATTGATAGGACCGGTTGGTAATGCAATCAGTAGTGTATTGTTTGGCTTGTTTGGTTTTACTGCGTACGTTTCTCCCATCCTTTTGTTTTTTGCCATTGCATTTTGGTATGCAAATGAAGGAAATCCGGATGCAGTGCGTAAATTGATTTCCGGTGTGGTATTGTTCTTTATGCTGGGAGTTATTTGTGAATTATTTGCCAAGCAGGCAATTGGGTTAGACAAATATTCCTTAAAAGAGGTTTATCTGGTTTGCCAGACCAGTCATAAAGGCGGTGGAGTATTTGCCGGTAGTTTGGCATATTTTTTGAATCATTATCTGGAAACCTTCGGTACCATATTGGTTGTGATTTTATTTACTCTGATCAGTCTTATTTTATTAACCGAGAAATCCTTTTTGGACAGCCTTCGAAACGGTAGCAATGCGCTTCGTGAACGCGGTCGTGTGGATGCAGACCGAAGAAGAGAAGAAAATCGTGTACGTCGTATGGAACATGAGGAACAACGCAGTCGTCGGGAGGAAGAACGAAGAGTTCGGGAGGAAGAACGCCGCGCAAAGGATGAGCAGAGACGATTAAAGGAAGAAGAGAAAGAAAACGAACAGATTCTTCGAATGGACAATCGTGTATCCGGCGTTACGATTGATACCGCATTAAAGACAAAAAATACCGTAAAACGAAATGATGATGTTCATGAAATTACATATACCGAAGAGGTAAACACGCAAAAATCGGTAGCAAAACAGGAAAGTAAGATAACGGAAACGGTTCCGGTTCAAAATGAGATGGCTCAGGTACGCATTCATACCATTCAGCCGCCCAAACCTCCTGTAAAGGCAGTGGAAGTCGCAGCGAATGTAGTTCCACCCGTGAATGAAACAAGTATTCCGCAGCCTTCGGCGGATGACTCTGTTTTACATGAAAAAATCCGTGTACATAAAGACGGTGTAATTGACCAACCTTCAGAAACGGATAATTCACCCAAAAGACCGGTAGCGACTCCGCCAAAGCCGGCACCTACACAGGATAGTATGGTACAGGATACCATTGCAAAGAACGAAAAGAAAATTCCGCAAAAATATATGTTCCCACCTTTGTCCCGTTTACAAAAGGGTGTAGCCAGCACAACGGATTCCACCCAGGAGTTAAAGGAGACGGCCCTTCGTTTACAGCAGACACTACGAACCTTTGGGGTGAATGTTACCATTACGGATATCAGCCAAGGCCCCAGTGTAACCCGTTATGAACTTCAGCCGGAACAGGGCGTAAAGGTGTCCAAAATTGTTGGTCTTGCGGATGATATTAAGTTGAATCTAGCTGCTACCGACATTCGTATTGAGGCGCCGATTCCGGGCAAGGCGGCCATCGGAATCGAAGTGCCGAACAAAGAAAATATGATGGTGGCTTTAAGAGACCTGCTGGAAAGCAAGGAGTTCCGTGATTTTCAGTCCAATATTGCATTTGCGGTTGGTAAAGATATTGCGGGTCAGACCATTGTAACAGATATTGCCAAGATGCCTCATATGCTGATTGCAGGTTCTACCGGTTCGGGTAAATCGGTATGTATTAATACATTGATCATGAGTATTCTCTACAAGGCGCATCCCGATGATGTGAAACTCATCATGGTGGATCCCAAGGTAGTTGAACTTAGTGTTTATAACGGAATTCCCCACTTGTTGATTCCCGTGGTAACGGATCCAAAGAAAGCATCCGCAGCTCTTCACTGGGCGGTATCCGAAATGGAAGATCGCTATCGCAAGTTTGCGGATTTCAATGTGCGTGATTTAAAGGGCTACAACAAGAAGCTGGAAGCTATGCAGGAAGCCGGGGAACCGGATGTGCCCAATAAGCTTCCTCAGATTGTCATTATTGTAGATGAGTTGGCGGATTTAATGATGGTTAGTCCCGGAGAAGTGGAAGAATCCATTTGTCGTTTGGCACAGCTGGCAAGAGCCTGCGGAATCCATTTGATTATCGCTACGCAACGTCCCAGTGTGGATGTTATTACAGGTTTGATTAAGGCCAATATGCCAAGCCGTGTGGCATTTGCTGTTTCCAGCGGTGTGGACTCCCGTACCATTCTGGATATGGTGGGAGCCGAGAAACTGCTTGGAAAAGGTGATATGCTGTTTTATCCCCAGGGATATTCCAAACCGGCTCGTATTCAGGGAGCCTTCGTTTCCGATAAGGAAGTTTCGGATGTAGTGGATTTCCTGAAAAATCAGACCTTGGGAAATACATATGCTTCGGATATCGAGGATAAGATTCGTAATATGGATACCGGTTCCGGATCCGGTTCGGGTGGTGCTGTCGGTGGTGATTCGGATGGCAGAGATGAGTATTTTGAACAGGCCGGCAGATTTATTATTGACAAGGATAAGGCATCCATTGGTATGCTGCAGAGAGTCTTAAAGGTGGGCTTTAATCGTGCGGCCAGAATTATGGATCAGCTTTGTGAATACGGTGTGGTAGGCGAGGAAGAAGGTACCAAGCCTCGCAAGGTATTGATGAGCATGGAACAATTTGAGCAATTGTTGGAGGAGATATAAAATGAAAACAGATATTGAAATTGCACAGGAAGCAACTCTATGTAATATTACCGAGGTTGCGGCAAAATTGGATATGACTGCCGACGAGTTGGAACTTTATGGTAAATACAAAGCTAAAATTTCGGATGAATATCTGGAAAAAATTGCGGACAGACCGGACGGAAAACTGATTTTGGTTACCGCAATTAATCCCACACCCGCAGGAGAAGGTAAAACAACCACCAGTGTAGGTTTGGGACAGGCTTTCGGAAAGCTTGGTAAGAAAGCAATTATTGCCCTTCGTGAGCCTTCTTTGGGACCTTGCTTTGGTATTAAGGGCGGTGCCGCCGGGGGAGGATATGCACAGGTTGTACCTATGGAGGATTTAAATCTTCACTTCACCGGTGATTTCCATGCAATTACCTCTGCCAATAATCTTTTGGCAGCGCTGATGGATAATCATATTCAACAAGGAAATGATTTGGGTATTGATACCCGACAGATTGTATGGAAGAGATGTCTGGATATGAATGACCGTGTGCTTCGAAATGTGGTAGTTGGCCTTGGAAGTAAGGGCGATGGTTTTGTACGCGAGGATCATTTCGTTATCACAGTAGCCAGTGAGATTATGGCGATTCTTTGTCTTGCAAATGATATGAAGGACCTAAAGGAACGTCTTTCCAAGATTATTGTAGCTTATAACTATGCAGGTCAGCCTGTAACCGCAGGAGATTTGAAGGCTGTGGGTGCAATGGCAGCTCTTTTAAAAGATGCATTAAAGCCGAACCTGATTCAGACTTTGGAACATACTCCCGCACTGGTACATGGCGGTCCTTTTGCGAATATTGCACACGGTTGTAATTCCGTAAGAGCAACCAAGGCTGCATTAAAGATTGCAGATTATACCATTACCGAGGCCGGATTTGGTGCAGATTTAGGTGCCGAGAAATTCTTTGATATTAAATGCAGAATGGCAGGCTTAAAGCCGGATGCTGTTGTTTTAGTGGCAACCATTCGTGCGTTGAAATACAATGGCGGAGTAAAGAAGCAGGATCTTAGCAATGAAAATCTGGAAGCTCTTGCAAAAGGTATTGCGAATTTGGAAAAGCATATTGAGAATATCCAAAAGTATGGAGTTCCGGTTGTTGTTACCTTAAATTCTTTCATTACCGATACCGAGGCGGAAAATGCATTTGTAAAGAAATTCTGTGAAGACAGAAACTGTGAATTTGCACTTTCCAAGGTATGGGAGCTTGGTGGAGAAGGTGGAATTGAACTTGCGGAAAAAGTGATTGCTACTTTGGAAAACAAGAAGAGTGATTTCCATGTGCTCTATGAGGATGAACTTCCTTTAAAGGCTAAAATCGAAAAGATTGCAAAAGATATTTATGGTGCCGGCAGTGTAAGCTTTGCTCCTGCGGCAGCAAAGCAGTTGGAAAAATTGACAGAGCTTGGCTTCGGTAATTTACCCATTTGTATGGCTAAGAATCAGTATTCCTTGTCCGATGATCCCAATTTGTTGGGTAGACCGGAAGGCTTTGATATGAGTATTCGTGAGGTATACGTATCTGCAGGTGCAGGTTTTGTGGTTGTGCTTACCGGTACGGTTATGACCATGCCAGGTTTACCTAAGGCGCCTGCGGCATATGGAATTGATGTAGACGATAACGGTAAGATTACCGGCTTATTCTAAAAACGGAGGTTGAGTTATGCCACAGATTATTGATGGAAAAGCGATTTCTGCACAGGTAAAAGAAGAATTAAAGGAAAAAGTAGCAAAGTATAAAGAGCAGGGAATTGAGATTACGCTGGCTGTTATTCAGGTAGGTAGTGATCCGGCTTCCTGTGTCTATGTAAACAATAAGAAAAAAGGTTGTGAGTTCGTTGGTATTCGATCCCTTTCCTATGAATTACCGGAGGAAACGAATCAGGAGGAACTGCTTTCGCTCATCGACGAACTGAATAATCGTCAGGATGTAAACGGTATTCTGGTACAGTTACCCCTTCCGAAGCAGATTGATGAAGAAGTGATTTTAAATCGTATTTCTCCTGCGAAGGATGTGGATGGTTTTCATCCGATGAACGTTGGTGCTTTATGCATCGGTAAACCCGGTTTTGTATCTTGTACGCCTTATGGTGTAATTCAGCTTTTAAAACGTTCCGGAATTGAGATTGCCGGAAAAGAGTGTGTTGTCATTGGCAGAAGTAATATTGTAGGAAAGCCGATGGCTCAGCTTTTGCTGAAAGAGAATGGTACGGTTACCATCGCTCATTCCAAGACAGCAGATTTGAAGGAGGTAACAAAACGCGCAGATATTCTTGTAGTGGCAATCGGTAAACCGAAAATGATTACTGCGGAATATGTGAAGGAAGGTGCCGTTGTCATTGATGTTGGTATTCATCGTGGCGAGAACAATAAGCTTTGCGGTGATGTGGATTTTGATGATGTAGCACCCAAATGTGCTGCTATTACACCGGTTCCCGGAGGAGTTGGTCCTATGACCATTGCAATGCTTTTGTATAATTGCGTATCTTCCGTAGAATTAGAATTCTAAGAGAAAACATATTGAGGTTCGATTTATGAAGTGTCCCAATTGTGGCGCAAAGCTGGAGAGCAATTCTCTGTATTGCGAGACTTGCGGAGAAGATATTCATATTGTACCGGATTATGAAAATGACGGAAATGAATTTGTCGATGATATACTGGCTCAAATAACGGATGAAGCAAACCGGATTCGGGAGAAAGAGACACAAAAAAGAAGAAAAGAAAGAACCAGCCAAAGGAAGCGTAAGCGAAGAGCGGTGATTCAACGGTGCGTTCTTTTGGTGTTGTTTGGTGTGGTTTTGATATTCGGTGTTATTTGTTGGATTTCCATTAAACGCCAAAATTCTTTTGATTATCAGATTTATCTTGCCAGAAAATACAATGAAGAACAAAAGGTGGACCTTGCCATCCGGGCTTATAACAGAGCATTGGATTTGCAACCCTTGGATATTTCGACAAAATTTGAACTGGCAGACGTATATTTCCTCAGTAACAAATCCGTAGAGTATGAATATTTGTTGCGTGAAATTGTTACAGATGAAAACGCACAAACCGACCAGCTGATGAGTGCTTACGGTAAAATCATTGGATTGTACAAATCCCAAGGGAAATATCAGGCAATTCATAATTTGCTTGGTTTCTGCAAAAATGAAACGGTGAAAGCCCATTATAAAGATTATTATGCACTGCCTCCGGAACTAAGTTTAAAAGAAGGGTATTATACAGAGGTTACTCCGCTGACAATTACCGCATCCGGCAATGGAATCATCTATTATACCTTGGATGGAACGGTACCGGATGAATACTGTAGTGTTTATCAGGGACCCTTTGTGTTGGATGAAGGTGAATATGATCTGAGCACAATCTTTATAAATGAATATGGAATCCGCAGTGACGTCGTTACGGCGAAATATCATATTGAGTTTGAAAACTTACCGGCCCCCAGAATTAATGTGTTGAGCGGAGAATACCGAACACCGGAGGATATTGAGGTGGTAGGAGACGCGGAAGGAGTCTATTATACAACGGATGGAAGTATGCCATCTGTTGACGGAATTCCTTACACAGGCCCCATTTCCATGCCTTTAGGTACGACATGGTTTCGTTTCGTTCAGATTAAGGACCAAAGAGTCAGCGAAATTACAGAGATTCAGGTGACCTTAAATTTACAGACGAAATTCCATGTAGAGGATGCGCAACGTGTTTTGACAGAGTATGCGGAGTCACAGGGAAAGTCTAATATTTTCTTTAATTATGTGAAAATTATATCAATCGAAGATGTTGGAAGCTTCTATGTTTTGGAGGAATGCTTCCGTGAAAGCGAATATGTTACCATAAAAACAGGAAATGTCTATGCAGTGAACGCATTAGATGGTATAATATTTGTGCTTGAAATAGATGAGTTTGGTATATATAATCTAATAGATTTAATTAGTCCCGAAGAGGACGGAGAGGTGAATTATGTACAAAATTATTAAAAAGCAGGAACTCACAACCAATATTTACTTGATGGAGGTTGAAGCCGCAAGAGTTGCTCATTCTTGTGCACCCGGACAGTTTGTAATTGTTCGTATGGATGCAGAAGCAGAGAGAATCCCTTTGACTATTTGCGATTATGACGCAAATAAGGGAACTGTTACCATTGTTTTCCAGACAGTAGGTGCCGGAACCAAAATGATGGCAGATTTGAATGAAGGTGATTCCTTCCATGATTTTGTTGGACCTTTAGGATGCCCTTCCGAGCTTGTAAATGAGGATTTGGAAAGCTTAAAGCAGAAGAAGATTCTGTTTGTTGCAGGTGGTGTAGGTGCAGCTCCCGTATATCCTCAGGTAAAATGGTTACATGAGCATGGCGTTGCAGCAGACGTTATTGTAGGTAGCAAGACCAAGGATTTATTGATTCTCGAAAAAGAAATGGAAGCAGTAGCAGGTAATTTATACATTACAACAGATGATGGTTCTTACGGCAGAAGCGGTATGGTTACACAGACCATTAAGGATTTGGTTGCAGAGGGTAATAAATACGATGTTTGTATCGCAATCGGACCTATGATTATGATGAAGTTTGTATGTCTTTTGACCAAAGAACTGGAAATTCCTACCGTTGTCAGCTTAAATCCTATTATGGTTGACGGTACCGGTATGTGTGGTGCGTGTCGTGTTACTGTAGGTGGTAAGGTAAAATTTGCATGTGTTGACGGTCCTGAGTTTGATGGACATGCAGTAAACTTTGATGAGGCAATGAGACGTCAGACAATCTACAAGACCCAGGAAGGAAAAGCAATGCTTGAACTTACCGAGGGCGATACCCATCATGGTAACTGCGGCGTTTGCCACTAATTCGGAAAGAAATCATCTATCGGAGGAAGAATAATGGACGTTTTAAATAAAGTGCCTGTAAGAGAGCAGGATGCAAAGGTTAGAGCAACAAATTTCGAAGAAGTATGTCTTGGATATAATCTTGAGGAGGCAATGTGTGAGGCTTCCAGATGTATCGGTTGTGTAAATAATGCAAAATGTATTCAGGGTTGTCCTGTATCAATTAATATTCCCGGATTTATCAAGCAGGTAAAAGAAGGAAATATTGAAGAAGCATATAAGGTTATCAGTGAGTCCAGTGCACTCCCTGCAGTTTGTGGTCGTGTCTGTCCTCAGGAATCTCAGTGCGAAGGAAAATGTATCCGTGGTATCAAGGGTGATCCCATTTCTATCGGTAAGTTGGAAAGATTCGTTGCTGACTGGGCAAGAGAAAATGGAATTAAACCTGTTGGTGCTTCTGAAAAGAAGGGCAAGAAGGTTGCAGTGATTGGTTCCGGCCCTGCAGGTTTGACCTGTGCAGGTGATTTGGCAAAGATGGGTTATGATGTTACTATTTTCGAGGCACTTCATGAAGCTGGCGGTGTACTTGTTTACGGTATTCCTGAATTCCGTCTTCCCAAGGAAGCAGTTGTTGCAAAAGAAATTGAGAATGTAAAGTCTCTCGGTGTAAAGATTGAAACCAATGTAGTCATCGGAAAGGCTACCACAATTGATGAATTAATGGAGCAGGAAGGATTCAGCGCAGTATTTATCGGATCCGGTGCCGGCCTTCCTAAATTTATGGGTATTCCCGGTGAGAATTCCAATGGTGTATTTTCTGCAAATGAATACTTAACCAGAAGTAATCTGATGAAGGCATTCAATGAGTCATCAACTACTCCTATTATGCGCGGTAAAAAGGTTGCAGTAGTAGGTGGTGGTAACGTAGCAATGGATGCTGCAAGAACCGCACTTCGTCTTGGTGCAGAGGTTCATATTGTATACAGACGTAGCGAAGAGGAATTACCTGCCAGAGTGGAAGAAGTACATCATGCAAAAGAAGAAGGTATCATTTTTGACCTGTTGACCAATCCTGTAGAAATCGTTGCAGATGAAAAGGGCTGGGTAACCGGTATGAAGTGTATCAAGATGGAGCTTGGAGAGCCCGATGAGTCAGGAAGACGTCGTCCTGTTGAAGTAAAGGATTCCGAGTTCGTTATGGAATTGGATACCGTTATTATGTCTCTTGGTACTTCACCGAATCCTTTGATTTCTTCTACGACAGAAGGACTTGAGGTGAATAAGTGGAAATGTATCATTGCTGACGAAGCAAATGGTAAGACCACAAAAGAAGGCGTATATGCCGGTGGTGATGCCGTTACCGGCGCTGCAACTGTTATTCTTGCTATGGGTGCAGGTAAGGCTGCTGCGAAGGGTATTGACGAATATCTCAGTAAATAATAAGAGGATAAAATATGGCTTGGTGTCCGAAGTGTAAAAATGAATATCGTGAGGGGATAAAGGTTTGTGCCGATTGTGGTACAGAGTTGGTTGATTATGATGTGACCAATATGAAAGCCCCCTTGTTGTTTGGAGCAGAGGAGTATTTAAATCAGTTAAAGGATTTTTTGGTGTATAACCAGATTGACGATCCGGAAGTGAAATTTGATCCTTTTAAAGGACAATGTGGACTTTTTGTGTATGAAGACCAGTTTCAATCGGCCATCGAGTTATGTAAGACTTATGTCCAACAGAAAACGTTGGACACGATTCGTGAGGCCGAAGAAGAAGCTGGTATAACGGCTTCGGAAGAAGACGAGTGTAATTCCTGTGGAAAGCCGCAAACAGTATATCTGAGCAGCTCTGAAAGAGCAAAAGATAACAAAGCATCCGCTTGGACGTTGGTTATTATGGGCGGTGCCGGTGTTATTATTTTGGTTCTTGCGTGGTTGGGTGTTTTGCCGTTTAATTTTGGTAGTCAGTATGTTGTATATGTTGTAATGATTGCTATTTTTGCGCTTTTCTTTATCATGGGTATTGTGTCTTTCAAAAACGCAGCTCGGTTGGAGGAACAGGCAAAATCAGAAGATTCCTTACAGGAGAATTTGTTGACTTGGTGCAAGGAAAATCTGAGGGCTGAGGATATCGATCGTGATATATACAGCCTGGATCATGCGCAGGAAGCAATCTATTTTCAACGTTATGAGAAAATCAAAGCACGTATCAATCATCAGTTTATGAATGTTGATCAGACCTTTTTGGACAGTTTGATTGATGCTCAGATATATGACATGATTTTTCCGGAGGAGAACAATTAGTTCATGAAGGTTATGATTTTATGCGTTGGTAAGGTAAAAGAGAAGTTTTACCGGGACGCAATTGCAGAATTTGAGAAAAGACTCAGTAAATACTGCAAGCTTCAGATTGTGGAGGTGGCGGATGAACAGACGCCGGATAACGCAGGGGAAGCAATTGAAACCATGATTAAACAAAAAGAGGCAGTTCGTCTCCTGAAAAATATCTCGGACGGTGATTATGTCTGTACATTGGAAATAGGAGGGAGGTCTATGACTTCTGTAGCCTTTTCCAAATGGATTGAGAAAGCTCAAATTGATGGCAAAAACAGTATTGTTTTTGTCATCGGAGGATCTTTGGGATTACACGATAGCGTACGGAAACGCTCCGATTTCGCTCTCAGCTTTTCGGAAATGACTTTTCCGCATCAATTGATGCGTGTGATTTTATGTGAACAGATTTACAGAGCATATCGGATTATGAATCATGAACCGTACCATAAATAA
>DCGY01000027.1:0-27270 GCA_002314715.1 Lachnospiraceae bacterium UBA1766
TCCTCGGAGAAGTCCTGATGTCCCGGTGTGTCCAAAATATTAATACAATAGCCATCATATTCAAACTGCAATACGGAAGAAGTAACAGAAATACCTCTCTCTTTCTCAATTTCCATCCAATCGGAAACCGCATGGCGCGCAGTTGCCTTACCCTTTACGCTACCCGCAAGATTAATCGCTCCTCCGTAAAGCAAAAACTTCTCTGTCAAAGTCGTCTTACCGGCATCCGGATGGGAAATAATCGCAAAGGTACGTCGTCTGTTTATCTCTTCTGTGTAATTAGCCACTTCTATTTATCCTCCAAAATCTAATTCAGCATATCCTGCCCGCAAAGATTTGCAGGCACATCAAGATATTGTAACACAGTTGCTGCAATATCTGCAAAGGTTTTTCTTGTTCCCAGGTTTACAGGTGTTATTTTTTCTCCATAAACGATGATTGGGGTATACTCTCTTGTATGATCGGTGGTCCTGGTATAAGCAGGGTCACAACCATGATCGGCGGTAATCATAAGAATATCGTCCTCTCTCATTTTCCCCATAATATCCGGAAGCTTCTCATCAAAATAAGCCAAAGCCTTGGCATATCCGTCCACGTCCCTGCGATGACCGTATAGCATATCATAATCCACTAAATTGATAAAGCAAAGGCCTTCAAAATCCTCGTCCAAATACTCCAGAGTTTTCTCAATTCCTTCCTCGTTTCCCTTGGTATATACGGCTTCTGTCATACCTCTATGCGCAAAAATATCCTGAATCTTGCCTACCCCGATTACTGTTTTTCCATCCGCTTTTATTACATCCAGCATCGTGTCTCCGGTAGGTTCCAGGGAAAAATCGTGTCGATTGGAGGTTCGCTTAAAATTGGTTTTATCCGTACCAATAAAGGGGCGCGCAATCACTCGTCCTACTCCATGCTCTCCCACAAGAATCTCCCTGGCTATTTTGCAATACTCGTATAGTTGCTCCAACGGAACAATTTCCTCATGTGCTGCGATTTGAAATACACTGTCCGCAGAAGTATATACAATCAGATCACCAGTTTTTAAATGTTCTTCTCCATAATCCGCAATTACCTGCGTTCCGGAATAGGTTTTATTGCACAAAACACCCCGACCGGTTCGCTTTGAGAATTCTTCCAAAATGTCTTTTGGGAATCCGTTTGGATAAGTGGGCAACGGATCTTTTGAAATAATGCCTGCAATTTCCCAGTGTCCAATGGTGGTATCTTTCCCCTTGGAGCTTTCTGTCATTCGTCCATAGGCTGCCATCGGTGCTTCCAAATTTTCAAACAAATTCACTCCGTCAATATGAAATAAGCCCAGTTTTTTAAAATTCTCCATATGAAAAAAAGGGCTTTTGGATACACTTCCCAGGGTATTCACTCCAAAATCCCCAAAGTCCGGTGCATCCGGCATAGCCCCAATTCCAAAGCTGTCCAATACAATCAAAAACACTCTTCTCATTTCATACCTCGCCTTCTAAACGTAGACTTTATCTTTTCGAATTTCAAAACAGGAGATAAAAACCGTAATTATTATATCACATTTTTCAATCATTGACTACCGTACTGATGATAATATCCTCTGCCGAAATCTGTGTTTTTCTTTTTACAATGTCCTCAATTTGAGCTCTCTGTGCATCACTTAATTCCAAGGCATTGACTACCACATCCACGCCTTCCTCGCTGATGCTTACCACCACATCCTGAAATCCTTTTGCTTCCAATAGAATTTCGGCTGCCGCTTCTTTTTCGGCCACCTCCGTCATTCCAACCATATGGTCAATTGCACTCTGTTTCTGGGCATCGTCCAATTCCACACTGTTGATAATCGCAAGCAAGGTTTCTTTGTTTCTGGCCCTGGTCTGTTCCTTTAAAAGCTTTGCATCCGCCAAAACCGCAATTCCTTCCGCACCGGTAAACACAGCCTCTCCCGGAATCTCTCCGTCAATGGGTGTACTCAAATCCATTCCACTTGCCAAATAATTTTCTTCCTGTGTCACCACATCCTGATCGAAGCTTTCAATTTCCACCATTCCTTCACTGTTCAGAACCGTCTCATCCACCAACTGCAATTCTTCACCGGAAAGATCGATTAACGTATCTGCAAATTCCCCGGCCAACTCCTTGGTATCCTCCAATTGATTCGCAACGGACGTAAAGTTATTTGTAATGACTCCATCCGCCGCTACCTGCTGTGCCGTTTCTTCATCCTCCAATGTCAGATATTCCTTTTCCAAATCCTTTCCGGAAAACTGCAAATATCCTGCAATGGCCAACATCAAGGCCAGCGCTGTAATCATTAGCTGGTTTTTCTTTAATATTTTTTTCACGTTACTGTCCTTTCTGTGTTTCTACTGTATTGTATGTCTGTCCGAAAGGATTTATTCCGGCTTAGCTTTTCATTTTTACAACCTTTACCTTATGTGCCTCTATCCCAAATAAAGCGCCTACAATTTCCACAATATCGTTATTCACATGCCCCGTACCGGCTCCCTGGGCCACGACAACAACTCCCTGCACTTTCGGGTATACCGTTTTTGAAATCAAAGGAGAATCCTTCGATTCGCTTTCCTCCTTCTCCTCCGTCACGATCCGGCTTCCTCCCGCAGAATCCGATTCCTGTGTTCTTTTCGCTTCTCTTTTTATTTCCTTTTCGATGATAATTTCTTCCGAGCATTCCAGTGTTATCATCACCTGTACTTTTCCCACACCGTACATCTGTGCCAGAATTTTTTGCAATCGATTTTCCATCTCCTCTGTTTGAGAGGCTTTCTCCTTTTCCTCCTGTTCCAATCCAACGCTATCGTTTTTCGTATCCTGAAATACATTTTCAAGCAGGGAGCTTTGCGTACTTTTGTCCCCCTTTCCCATAGGCATTGCAATAATAAGCAGACATATTCCGGCCAAAACAAAAAGCAAAAAATTCTCTTTTCGAAAGATGTTCTTCCATGTTTTTGTTTCCACTTTTCCTTCTTTCATACCCATAACCTCCTACGGAATTCGAATCGGTTCAATTTGTATAACCTTGTTCTCTACATTCCTTCCTTCCGAATCCGTTTTTATGGAAATATACTCCCCGTTTTCTTCTGTCCACTGCCATTGCTTTACAGCTTTTTGTAATATCCGGTTTTCTATCGTTTCTGCCTCTGCCAAATAATCATCCTGTTTTGGGCTGTAATCCCCCAAAACACTTTCCGATTTCTCCGATATGGCAAGATTTTCATACAACCGACGAAATTCCTCTCCCAAACCCTGTGTCTTTCTTAATGGTTGTAACAGAAGCACAACCGTAATCAGTCCTACCAGGGTTTTAAAGTAGCGATCATACACTTTGGCCGGTTGTAAGAATAATAATAGTTGCGATAAAAGCAAAAAAATACATAATCGCTTTATCAATAACACGATTTCCTGCATTACAGATTTCTCCCGGTAGATAGAATTAAAATAGCCAAAAACACAAAAAACAGAGCATTTGCAGTGGTAATGCCCTTCAAAAGTAGTTCCCCTGCGCAACTCAGCTGATGAATGCACTGAACAATTCGTTTATCTGCTACAATTCCCAATATAGCCGCAGCAAGTTTCAACATCATTACCATAATCAAAACATGTAAAATAGGAAGTGCACAAAGTACCACCAGCAAAATTAACAACAGGATGCCGATACCGTTTTTGATTACAACAGCCGATTCCATAACCAGTTCCCAAACGCCCTCCACACCTTGTCCGATTCCAGGAATCATGGAGGCTGTTTTTTTCACAACCTGCGTCTTCATTTCATCCAAAAGAGGACTTAACATGGCCTGCAACATGCTGACGCCGCAGATTAGTCCCAACATCCCCTTCATAGCCCATTGCAATCCTTTTTCCAAGAAAGAAATACAAAACCGAAATCGTTCCTCCTGCCATAGACTGTTTACATAATTCAAAAGTACGGATATGGTGATTCCCGGTAAAATAAAAGCTTTTAAAATCGTTTCGATTACCCAAATCACCAGTAGCATGACTTGATAAGAAGTCTGAACCGTCACTTGCCCCGAAGTCATACCAACGGCCACCAAATAGGGCGGAATCATCAATTGTATAAAAAGAACCGTCTTCTCCAAGGCGTTTTGAACCACGGTAAACATATACAAATAACACTTGGACAAAACGGCTATCAACAAAAAAAGAAAGACATAAAAGCACAAATCCGCAACCTGATGTTTATCAAAAACCGAAATCATCTGAGACAATACCACCGAAAGGATTCCAATCATTAAAATCCATACGAATGCCTCATATACATCCGGAATCCCTCCCAGGACCCCTTGTCCGATTCCACGGAAAAGGATTTTCAAAGCTTCTTTCACGTCACCGGCCAAAATCATTTGCAGCAGGGAAGCAAAGGAATCCTCCCGTTCCTCGAACAAACGCTGAAAACCTTCCGTCATATCCTGTATGGGAAGTTCTTCCAAAAGTAACTCCATTGACATGTCAGGCTCCTATACTATTTTTTCTATTTGCTCCAGCAACACGTAAAATATGGGGAGTCCGGACAATATCACAGACATTTTCCCTAAGATGTCCAATTGTTCCGAAAGCGTTTGAAAACCCGCATCTTTACATACGCCGGAACAAAATTCACAGATATAGGTCATACCCGTCACCTTCAAAAGAATACCCAGATATTCTTTGCCGGCTCCCAATTCGGAAAGCAATTCATTTAAATAGGACACAAATCCCTTTACCTGATTTAACGCGAATCCCAAAATAAGCATTCCCAGGCAAACTCCTATACCTAAGGAAAAACCGGTATGCTCTTTTTTGAAGGGAAGTGCCAGGAATACACCCACCAGACCCAAAAACGCTATTTTGATAATATAAGTCATCTTTCACCGATCTCCTTAAAGAGAAAAAAGAGTTTGAATGGTTTCAAAAAGGCTGTATATGTATGGCACAATCCAACTCAGTACCAGAATCAGTCCGGCCAGACTGATGAGAAATGCATGTTCTTCTCTTCCGCTGTGCTTTAATACTTGTCCCAGAATTGTCACAAGAATACCGACTGCAGCAATCTTAAATATTACATTTACATTCATTTTCTTCCCCCCATCTGACTTATCTATAAGAATATCAGCACCAAAAAAGCACCTGTCCCCACCCCAAAGGTCAATGCCAGTTTTCCATATTCCTTCCCCTTTTCCTGTAAAGCATTGGCCTTTTGCTGTAATTGTTTTTTGGTATTTTGGATTACTTCCAGCTGTAACTCGTTCTCATAAAATCCTTCCACGGGAAGGAAAGACAAAAATATGGTCTGTTCTTCCTCCTTTAAGGCAGTTTCCCGAAAATATTCCCGAAACTTATTTTTGATATAGCTTCCGTAGTGCTCCCCATATTCTGCTTTATAGTCTCTGCGAAGATCAAAAAGCAACTGCCGATAAGGGTCTTTCGCTTCCTTCTCCAATCCCTCCAGCGATTCCGCCAGTGTCTTTTTCCCATAACGGACATCACTTTGCAAAAGCTCCAACAAACCGCACAAATCCAGTATCTGTCGGACGCGAAGTCCGTAAGTCATATAGGTGCACATTCCCACGCCGCCTGTGCCCAGGATACAGAAAATCACGCCTAATATCTTACATAAGCACCCAGTCATTTCCCAATTCATTTTTTCGAAAACAGCCTTTCACTCCAAAATGATTATTACAATTTTCCAGAACCAGTACACGTTGAAACAAATACTCCATCCCGATGTATTCCCGAAACCGATAAAAAAAGTCTTCCAACGAAGCGCCATGGGCCGTGGCCAGTACATGAATCCCACAGGCGCACGCTTTTCCCAGACACTCCAGTTCCTCCAGTCTGCCCAATTCATCCACTGCCAGAACCTCCGGCCGCATAGAACGAATCAGAAGTTCCATTCCGGCCATTTTGGGGCACCCTGCCAACAAATCCGTTCGCATTCCCAAATCATTTTGCGAAATGCCTCTAATGGCCCCGCTCAGTTCAAGTCGCTCATCGATAACCGAAACATTTCGTCCCCTGTCAAACCGGTTTCCGTCGGAAATCACACGAATCAGGTCCCGTAGCAATGTGGTTTTTCCACCACCCGGCGCAGATAAAAGTAATGTATTTTGAAAATGTCCTGTTTCATACAAATATGGCAGCACCTGATCTGCTACACCTTTCACTTCATGAGCAATTCGGATATTCATGGCTTGTACATACTTCAAGGTACGAATTTGACCATTGGAATCCAACACCACAGTTCCGCTTAACCCGATTCGATGTCCTTCCGGCGTAGTCAAAAAACCTTGCCGTATTTCATCTTCATAAGCATACATGGAATGATTACACAAATGGGCAAACAACCTTCCAATATCTTCCCGCGAAATAATTCGCTTCATAAGTTTTCGTTCCATACCATCCTGCAGTAAAAAAACGGGGCTGTTGACTCGCAGTCGTATTTCCTGCAATCCCATGGCATATTTTTCTATTTCTTCTCCGATTTCCCGCATTTCGCCGGGGAATAAGCATCCCATCATTTTCTTTCACCTCTTCACAATATATGTGTTCTTGTCCAAAATATTCCAAATACAATTTCATGCAAACATACTTGTATTTGTTTATTTTTCCAACAAAAAAAGAAGATCTCAGGTATTTTCCTAAGATCTTCCCATAAATCATTTTTCTTCTTTATTCTTATCACACCCCATGGCACAACGGCTACAATCTCCGCCGCAGGAAGGGTGCTTTCCCGCACGTATATCACGAATAATACAGGCACCGGAAACAACCACTGCAAGAAACAGCAATCCAATAATTATATAGTTCCCCATCTGCAATCCTTTCGCTAATAGGTCTTTTTATCGTCATCCGAAGAAGCCACAGAGCTTGTCTGTTCCGTGGTATCCTGTTTCGTGGTGTCTTTATAGGTCGACACATTGTGATAAAGGCGATAATAACCTCCGCCTAATCTTTGTCCCTGTAAATGAATGGAGAACTGATCCATTCCCAATTTTTCCAAGGCCTTTGTAACATATCCGTCCTTGTATGCATTATTGCTGTAAATCGTCTCAATGGAATCCCACAATTCCTCCGGGATCACATTGGAAAAGCGCACGGAACCGGCGCCTTTTTCTATCAGCTGTGCATAGCAGTCCCCATAATAATCCTCTAAGTTATCAACCACCTCATCCGCAGCAATCCCTGCTTCCTGTAGTCGCTTTTCTTTCTCCGAAAGCTCCGTATTGTTTACCGGCTTCTCTTCCTCCCAAGTCAGAGGATCCGAATTCCCGGTCAAACCACCACAGGCCGGCAGATATACTGCCAGGTCGCGACGCACATGAGTTTTTTGGTAATCCTTGTCCGATTTATTATAATAATCATATGTGGGTGGATTGGTATCCGCCCAGGTAACATCCACATTGGCGTATTCTTTACCGATTTTCACAATATTCCATGCATGATTTCCACCGGAATATCCTATGCAGTAATAACAGGGAATATTTAATCTCTGCATCAAATACTGAAATGCCCTGGCATATCCGGCGCAAACGCTCTTGCCAAGTACCAATGCACTGTAGGCACTTTGATTCATAGGGGCACCTTTTACATACTCCACCTGTTCCATCAAAGCATCATGAACAACCTTTTCTTTTTCCAGATCCGTAGTACATTTCCTCGTATCATTCAGAATATCGGAAACCACTCTTTCCAAATTCTTTTTCGCATCCTCTAAGTAGGATGCGGTTTCATTGTATCGAAGAGAAATCTCTACACACACACCATTTGAAACATATTTGCAGGAATAATTGGTATCCAGCCAAAACAGTTCCGGATGGTCGTTATATAAAGCCTCAAATACATTCTTTAACTGGTTTACCGTAACCGGAACAACGGGTGCAAAGGAAACCTGAAGATCGTTGGCATTTGCAAGAATTTGACGGTATAATTGCTGCATGCTCTCCGTCAACATGGCATAGTAAGGATAAAACTCCTCCGAAAGAACAAGGTCCTCACCTTTTTCTCCAAGGCCCAACTCCTTCTCCAGAAGTTCTGCTTCCGTTTCTTCTATTTGCTTTGCTTCCTCTTTGATTTCCTCATAATCGGTTCGGCCGGTGACCCCTTCCGGAATCACCTGGGATTCCTTGGGTTGTTCATAAACCGCCTTATTGGGATCCAGTATCTGATTTACATCAATACCCAGATTATTTCCTGAAGAAATACCGATAACCGGTGCATAAATCTCGTCCGGCACGCTTTCCTGCGTTGCTTCTTTCTTTGGCAATTCGTCAATTTTCTCCGCGACCTTATCCGTGGCCTTTGGGAAAAATGCAAAAAAGATTACCACCGCACAGCAAATCAATATCGCTATAGCCAAACCATAAAAAATGCCTTTAATCAGTTTCAAGCAATCACTCTTTTCCGTCGTTATTCTACAGCGGTGGATAGAATCATTTCCATGCTGCCTTTAAGCTCTACTTTACCATAACCTGCCGGAATAATCAAATGTGCGCCCTTCTTCACCAAAACACCGTCAATACTGCCTTCCCCATCCAGCACACTGGCCAACAGGAAAGGATTCTCCTGTAACATGGAGAATTCATTTTCCACATTTAATTTCCAAACCTTATAATACCGGCATGACTCCAGTAAATTCAAGGTATTTACAGGCAATGCCTCGGCATGCTTTACAGCCTTTATATCGGCTTCGTCGGGCACATTAATAACCTCTATACTCTGAGAAACATGAATCGGTCTTGGCTTTCCGTCCACCAAACGACCGTAATCATATACTCGATAAGTAATATCACTGCTCTGCTGGGTTTCCAAAATCAAAAAACCACCGGTAATTGCATGAACGGTTCCAGGGTCAATCTGAATAAAGTCACCCTTTCGAATCGGAATATAACGAATCAAATCTTCATACTTACCATCGTGAATCATCTGTGTCAACTCTTCTCTGGTTTTTGCATTATGTCCAATAACCAGTTTTGCATCCGAATCACAATCCATTACATACCAGCACTCGGTTTTTCCAAGGCTGCCGTTTTCATGTTCCTTGGCATATGCATCATTGGGATGTACCTGAATACTCAGTTTTTCCTTGGCATCAATTATTTTAATCAAAAGAGGGAATTGCTCATTGGACAGATCCCCGAACAGGTCCCGATGCTTTGCATACAGTTCCGACAAGGTCATTCCCCGGTAAGTTCCCTGTGCAATTTTGCAGTCCCCATGAGGATGTGCGCTGATACCCCAGCACTCTCCGATTGCCGCACCCTCTGCCTTATAGGGAAACTCCGTAACAAGTCTTTGTCCACCCCATACATTCTCTTTCATAACCGGTTCCAAAAAAATCAGTTCTCTGTCCTTCATTGCAATCTCCCATATCTCTTATTTATTTAATAATGCTAAATTACGATCCACCAAATCACATCTTTGTGCAACGCACTCCACACTTCTAAGCGGATCCTCAGGGGTCATAAACACATAGTCCACAAGTTTATCAATCGTGGTTGTGGCTACAAACAACCTGGTGTCTGAGGAAGCATAATAAATATACACTTCTCCGTTCTCTTTTGCAATAGCACCGTTTGTAAACACTACATTGGATACATCACCCACGCGCTCCCATCCTCTGGGGCCAATCATCATTCCGGAAGGCTCCGCAATCACCTTTGTAGGGTCATCCAAAGCAGTAGCAAATGCGTAGATTACATAACGAAGACCTGCTGCCGTATTACGTACACCATGGGCAATATGAATCCATCCCTTATCCGTCTTGATTGGTACCGCACCCGCTCCATTCTTCACTTCCGTAATGGTATGATATTTTCTCTTGCTGGTAATAATTTCCTCATCGATTACTGCATTGGTAATATCCTCACAAAGTCCAAAACCGATTCCTCCACCGCTTCCGGTATCAATGAAATCATCCATGGGTCTGGTGTAGAATGCATACTTGCCATTTACAAATTCCGGATGTAATACCACATTTCTCTGCTGAGGGGAATTCAGTGTTTTTAAGTTTGGAAGTCTTTCCCACTTCTTTAAATCCTTGGTTCTTACAATGCCTGCTGCTGCAACAGCCGCTGATAAATCATTGGAGGATTTATCTTTACTCTCTGAACAGAATACACCGTAAATGTAACCGTCTTCGTGCTTGGTCAAACGCATATCATAAACATTTACTTCCTCCGGGCAGGTATCCGGAAGAAGAATCGGATGATCCCAAAAGCGGAAATGATCGATACCGTTATCACTTTCCGCAACGGCGAAGAAACTTTTTCTGTCATTTCCCTCGACTCTGGCTACCAGATAATATTTTCCGTCCAAATAAATCGCTCCGGAATTAAAAACCGCATTAATGCCCAGTCTTTCCTGGAAATAAGGGTTTGTTCTCTTGTCCAGATCATATTGCCAAATAATAGGCGCATGTTCTCTGGTAAGTACCGGATAAATATATCTGTCATAAATACCGTTATAAAATTCCGTATCCTTTTGATTGTCACGATTTAATAATTCTTCCTGCTTTTTTGCAAGTTCATAATACTTCTCATGAATCATGGTTTTTCTCTCCTTTTATTTTGTTCTCCGAATCATTTCCATACACATTCTGCCGTTATGGTATGGGCACTTCCAAGGCTCCACAATGGCTTCTTCCAAATTCGGTGCGCCATTTATATCCACCTCATAATACCACTCACTGCCTTCCCGTTTATCAATCAGGTATTTTTGGATAAAGCTCCACACATTTTGTGCCGCTTCCTGATAACGTTTCTCACCGGTCTTTTGATAAGCATTATAAAAACCCACAACTGCTTCTGCTTCCGCCCACCATACGCGCCATTCCAAAACCACACCCTTTTCACATTCGTAGGGGATGGAGTTATGCTTGTATGCCACTGTATAGATTTGATTCTCCAAGTCCCGAATCATGGGAGTAACCAGCTTTGTGTACGGTTCCTTGTCAAGTGCCTCCAAGGTTCGCTCCAAAAGCCAGGCAGTCTCAATATCATGACCATAAGAATGCAAATCAATCAAACTGTTCATGTCATTGTCAAAAAAGACCTCCTGACGATGCAGCTTAGGGTTATAAATATGATTTGCGAACATATCCAAAACCCACATCAGCTTTTTTTCTACCGCTTTGTCCTTGGTTGCCATATAATATTCGGTATAAGCCTCCACCACATGCAATAACGTGTTCATGGTGCGGTCCGCAATAATACCGTTCTCGGATAATTTATCATTTACAACCGGTTGGAACGCAATGTCCTGAGCTTCCTTATATCCGTATTCGTCAAAACATTTTGTCTCAATGACGGAAATAATACCTGCAGCAATATCAATAGCTTCCTGTACGCCGAAGGCTCTGTAATAAGTAGATAAGGCATAAACCGCGAAAGCCTGATTGTAGGTGTGTTTTGTGGAATCATCTATTTGTCCGTCATAGGTCAGAGACCAGTAAACGCCGCCCCTTTCTTTATCCAGGCAAAAGTCTTTCAAAAAAGCATAAGCATGATCCGCATATTTTCGTAAAGTAGCATCCTCCAAGGTCATTGCAGCATTTGAGAAAAACCAAAGGATTCTGCTATTTAGAATACATCCCTTTACTGCTTTCTTATCCAATTGTAAACCACTGTCCAAATAACCGTAAAAACCGCCAAATTCCTCATCCAGAAGCCCTTTCCAAAAGGGAATCAGGTGCTCTACCAATTCTTTTCTCATCTCGTCCTGTATCATCGTTTTTACTCCGTCATCTATTTACTTTAAAGCCTTCATTAATGCTCTTCAAAATACAACAGTTTACTCTTAAAATCTCCCCATAGACGTTCCATGGAAATACCTGCATTCATCAGTACATCACCGGAATAAACCTTACCGGTATTGATTACAGTTTCTTCCTTTTCGCTGTCTACTGCATACAATGCATAATCCTTATCCGGATCTAAGCCCCGGAGTTTCAGAATCTTACTGTGTACATTCGGTTCATTCATCACCTGGGTATAGAACAATAAGGCCTGTTTTTTATCCTTACTGCTTACCAGATAGCAGTCATATATACGATTTTCATAGTAAGAAGCTACCCGATAATAATCACCCTCACGAATCAGGTCATTAAACTTGTGATAGATTTGTACCTGTCTGGTGACCATGGTCTTTTCTTCATCGCTAAGCTTTGTAATATCCAATTCATATCCAAAGGTACCGGTTAACGCTACATTTCCTCTGGTGGAAAAAGGAGTGCTTCTGCCAACCGTATGATTCGGGCAAACACTGACATGTGCTCCCATAGCACAAAGGGGATAAAGCATTGCCGTGCCTTCCTGAATCATCAGTCGTTCTATGGCATCGGTATCGTCCGAGCACCAAATCTGAGGACTGTAATACAACATACCGGGATCAAATCTGGCTCCGCCACCGCTACAGTTTTCCAAAAGCAGATTCGGGAATTCCGCTAACAATCGCTCCTGCATTTCATACATGCCAAGTACATATCGATGGTACAATTCTCCCTGGCAGTCTGCATTCAGAGAAGCGCTGTACAAATCGGAAAGCGGTCGATTCATGTCCCACTTTACATATTCAATATTGGCACTGTGAAGCACCTCAAATACCATGCGAAGGATTTCGTCCCGCACCTCTTTACGGCTAACATCCAACACAAACTGGTTTCTTGCAAGTCCGTTCTCTCTGCCCGGAATACCAATTGCCCAATCCGGATGCTTTTTATATAGTTCGGACTCCGGTGAAATCATTTCCGGTTCAAACCATAAGCCGAATTTCAGTCCCAGCTTGTTGACCTCATTCACCAGGTAGGACATTCCACCTTTCATCTTTTCGGTGTTTACCTGCCAATCGCCCAAAGATCGGTTATCATCGAAACGGTTTCCAAACCAGCCATCATCCAATACCAGCATTTCCACCCCAAGCTTGGCAGCTTCCTTAGCGATATCGATAATTTTCTCCGTGTTGAAATCAAAATAGGTTGCTTCCCAGTTATTAATCAAAATAGGACGTTTTTTATGTAAATACGGGCTTCGAATCAAATGTTTTCGATACAAATCATGGAAGGATCTGGTCATTTGACCAAGACCTTCTGCCGAATAAACCAGTACCATCTCCGGTGTCTGGAATGACTCTCCGCTCTTTAAGCGGAAGCAAAAATCCTCCGGGTGAATTCCGACCACCATACGTACGCTGTTAAACTGATTCACCTCTGCCTGTACCAAAAAGTTACCGGAATAAATGAAATGAAATCCATAGGCCTCTCCTTTGGTGTCATCGGTTCCCTTGGTAACCAATGCCATAAAGGGTTGCTCCTGATGTCCGGTCTCTCCTCTGTTGGAAGATACGGAAAACTTTCCATGTCCCACCGGTTTGCGTTCCATATGACGTTCTCTCGCCCAGGTACCGTGTAAGGTAATGGCCTCATACTCTCGATTGTCCATATCCAGACATCCACTGAATGCCTTCTCCAAATAAAGGGTTTCAACGGACTGATTGACGATTTCCACGCTTCTGGTAATGGCGTCCACGTCTGCAAACACACTGTATTTTAAGCAAACCATCATTCCCAAAACAGAGTCCTGACAATATATTTTCAGGCTGTCTACTTCCTCTTCGTTACCAAATGTAGCCGGAAGCCCCTGTAGTTTTTCTTTTCCCCGGGTAATCTCATGGGATACATAGGTTAATTTCACTCCCACCGCTCCATTGGGTGCTTTTACACGTATGGAGCTTTCTCTGAAATCCCCTACTCCGTGAAAGCTGTATTCCATTGGAAAGCAATCATAAAAGGACAAACGATCACGATTGTTTACTTCCGGAGTAAAGGGTGCCTCATGCACACGAAGCTGGTCCTTTATTCCCGCAATGCCGTTAATCTTTTTTCCGTAATAAGCGTGTCCTACGAAGCCTTCTTTGTCCACAATCCCAATAACATAGCTGGAATTTGGTGTATCCAGTTTGAATAATCTTTCTTTTTCATAAAAGGTTATACTCATTCTTATCTCCTCCAACAATATCAACCAGCCACAATCAGGGAAACCAAATAGAACGATTCCTGATCCTTATCGGTGGTTTCTGTGATTTCGATACAAACAGAGTGCTTTCCGGGCTTTCCGTGTTCCATCACGGTTTCCAGATAAAGGCAGTCTCCCCATGTTTCCTCAAAATTCGCATCCAGCAATACGGCTTTCTCTTCCTCCCCGTCAATCACCAGTTTCGCAATGGGTGCAGGCTTTCGAACGGTTTTGCGGTACTGTACCGCAATGGAAGAGCCCTCTACTTCAAAACAAATTTTTGCCCCTTTTTGTGTGGCTGCATATCCTTTTTTGAAGCAATCGGCAACACAGCTTTGAGGTGTTTCATCCTTCTCAAATCCCTTGCAATATACCGGAACCATGTCCGTATTTCGATAACGGGTAGCATTCTCATAGCCGTTCGGAGTGATTGGAGCCGGTAATATGGTATTTATCTTCGGCATTTCGCTTCGAATCGCCATTTCTTTTATCTGATCCAAATAATAGCAAATTACATTCGCCACCATGGCATGTCCCAAATCGTTTGGATGTAAATCATCGGTGGTAATTTCTCTATTTTTGATAACACCCTCTTTTACCTTTTCCATTATGGTGGATTTCATACTTACGGAAGGTAACTGATAATGTGCCCCTACCGGTCTGTGAATATCTTCCGCATTTTCTCCGTCATCATATCGAACATTATGTACAAGCAACAGCGCCGGATTCTTCTTCGCACTTAACACTCTTCTGACCAAGCTCTCATAGGTCTCCTGAAAATGAGGATCTCCATCCGAATCGTTTACAGAATATTCCACAATCACGAAATCCGGCTCTGCGGAAAGCACATCCTCTTCCACACGTCCCACTCCCAAATGTGATGTGGTACCACCGATTCCGGCATTTACATATGTCAATTGCGCTTGGGGGAAGCTTTCCACCCACCACTGATAGGTCAGGTATGCATAACAGGTCTCCGGTGTGGAGGATAAACAGCCTTGGGTAATGGAACCACCCAAAAATGCCAACGTAAGTTTCTCTCCATTCATTGCCTTTTTCATGCAACGAATCATACGGGCGGTATCTCCCATATTTACAATTCCTTTTTTATAATCTACTCGATCCATTTTCTATCCTTTCTAGGCATGTTTTTTTACACTGTCGCCCTCTACCAGATATCCTTCCACAATGTGAATTCCACCGGTCAGTTTTTCTCCGTTCATTTTCTGAATCAGAGCTTTTACTGCTTTGTTTGCCATCGCTTGAATATCTACCGCATAGGTAGTAAGCTCTATATCGCAAAGAGCCGGGTTCAGGAAATTATCAAATCCAACCACAGAAATATCTTCCGGAATCCGCAGGCCTTTTTCTCTTAAATTGCGTATCAGTAAACTTGCAATAAAATCACAGTTGCACACAAACGCTTCCGGCATCTCTTCCGGTAAAACATAAGCAGAATAATCATCCCTTAAGCCGCTGCTTACATCACGGTCATCAATCAAATAATCCTTTCTCGGAATAATCTGATGCTCCATCAAAGCCTTTGTATAGCCAAGATATCGATCCGTAATGCTCTGTGTAGCATATAGTGTACCCACATAAGCAATCTTTTGGAAACCTTTCCGGAGCAAATAATCTGTCAATAAGTAGGTTCCGTAAAAGCCGTCGGATATAAAACTGTCCACTGAAGATTCATTGCTGTAAAAGTCCAAAAAAACAACCGGCACTTCAGCTTGTTTGCGAAGGAAATGGTCATAATCATAACCGGGCTTTCCAACCACAACGATGCCGTCTACCTTTTTTTCTTCCAAAAGATGAGGAAGCTTTTTCTCTTTTTCCATTTCCTCCGTCAGGCTTTCAAACAAGGTAAAGCAGGACTTTCGCATGGCATAATCCGCAATTTCCTGATACATTTTCCAATAAAAGGATGTATGATCCGACAAGTATCGAGCCGAAATAAAAACCCCAATCTGATAACTTTTCTGAAGTCCGTTTTTATGTCCGGAACCTACCGGCTCATATCCCATTTCTTCTGCAAGTGCAACAATCTGTTCCCGAACGCCCTCACTGACACCTTTTTGACCGCTCAGGGCTTTTGAGACGGTTACGGTACTCACTTGTAATTTTGCCGCAATATCTGACATTGTAACTGATTTTTTAATCTTAGCCATTCAAATTCCTCATTCCACGCTTCACGAATTCTATCCGTAAGCTGCAATATTTACTACCAGGCAATATTCAAAGACTGAATAAACGCAGAAAGCTCATCGGACATTTTCTCTGCCTCGGACTTCCGAATATGTCCCGGTGTACCGCATCCGTTTTTTTCATACAGGAAATGATGTACATGATCATCTGCTGCATCCCTGCATACCTGGTCAATTGCCTTATCCCAGGATACATCATGTCCGAGAATTGTAGTCGTTAATACCACATGCACTCCCGGATACTTGTCCTGAATAATTCGGATGAATCGAAGGTATTCCGCTCTCCACTTTTTCGCGTCTTCTCCCTCATAATCCTGAGCCATATAATCGATAGGATGATTATCATTTTGGCCAATGGCAACAATAACAACCTGGGGTGTATATTGTTCAAAATCCCAATCCTTTGTAGCTCCCAGTGAGGGTTGATACTGAATTTTATCATATCGACTGAGCATACCTTTTGCATCGGGCATATTAAAATAACCATATCCGTCCATTAAAGCAATGCCGCCCTGAGCTATATCATGAATCTGTGCGCCAAGCTTTCTGGCCGTCATCCAGGAATAGGAATAAAAGCTGTTGGAATAGATGCCATTATGTCCCTCCGGATCCGGAGAAGCTACACAATGTTCCGCTTCCGACACCTCACCGGCACTTACAGAATCTCCATACACCTCAATTTTGCGGGTGGGAGCAGGGGAAACCGGATACAAATGAGCCTCTCTGTCCAATTCCAGTCCCAAAAATGTATAGTAATGGCAGGCATCCATACGCTTATAAATGGTATACTCATGCTTCTCTCCATCCATATAGGGAGTAAGGTCCGCTGTTGTAATTCCCTCATCTTTTAATACCAGCTTTGCTTTGCATTCTCCGTCTACCAAAAGACCTACCGAATTTTCAAAATAGCTGTGTTTGTTTTCTATATCAATTTTTCCTGTTTTACTGTCTGTTACAAAGCGAACACTACTGCACGCATAAACAAAAACAGGTGCTTCCTTATTTTCAAAATCAATTCTACCGCAATACGCTAATTCCGGATCTGCAGGAGAAATTCTTTTCCATTGTTCACTCATGGGCTACCTCTTTATTTTCTATATAGCGGTTATGGGAGATGCCAAAACATCTCCCACCAACAATAAATGATTCCATTTTTGAAGAACAAATTGTTTTTCCTTTATCTTCTTCCGATATCGGTATCGTCAAAGCGTACTACGCTATGCTCTTTGATATAAGCAACAATTTCTTCGAAGTCACAGAATGCAAGACTAACGTAGCTGTCTGCACATCCATAGTAAATAGCAATCTTTCCGGACTTAGGATCATGAATGGTCGCGCAAGGGAAGGTTACATTCGGCACAAAGCCTCTTTCCTCATACCACTCTTCCGGAGTTAAAAGGAAGTTCTCACAACGGTACTTCACGATGGAAGGATTCTCCAGGTCAAGGATAGCACCACCGATACTGTATACATATCCGTTACAGGTACCACTTACACCGTGATAGAATAACAGCCAGCCCTCGGAGGTTTCGATAGGAGCTGCACCGCCACCGATTTTCAAGGACTCCCACCATTCATTACCGCGTCCCATCACATGTCTGTGCATTCCCCAATACTTCAGGTCAGGACTTTCACTCACGAAAATATCACCAAAAGGAGTATGTCCGCTATCAGAAGGTCTGCTAAGCATTACGAAGTTGCCATGAAGCTTTCTGGGGAACAATACTGCATTTCTGTTGAAAGGGAGGAAAGGATTTTCAATACGAGTGAAAGTCTTGAAGTCCTGGGTCTTGGCCATACCGATTGCTGCACCGTAAAAATCACCGCACCAAATGATATAGTATGTATCTTCAACTTTTACAAGTCTGGGATCGTACGCATAAACAGGCATAAAAGGTTCACCCTGCTCATCGACAAAAGGAATTTTCTGAGGATCAAAGTTCCAATGGATACCATCATCACTTCTACCCATATAAATGTAAGGAACACCATTGGTCTGCTCTCCGCGGAACACGCCGATAAATCCATCTTCATAAGGAACTACCGCACTATTGAAGATACGTGCTACTCCTTCAATCGGATTACGATTGATAATCGGATTCTCAGTATATCTCCAAATTGGCGCTCCTACAATTTTCTCAGGGCGTTCCTGCCATGGTACATTTTTTACTTCCGGTGCGATCATCTTAATTTCACTCATCTGTTTTTCTCCTTGTAAATGATTATTTTTAAGTTTATTTAGTTTAATTTAGCTTATGATGTAATCTTATACCTCAAATATATAAAATGCAATAGAATTCTTTATTTTTTCTGTATTGCACGAATTCATATTGTGCTTTTTGTGGAAATTAACAAAAATTAATTTTTTAATTTATTTTAGCTTATTTTAGCTTTAATTACTTAAATTATAATGTTATAATAAGGAAAAAAGTAAAGGAGGCTATGATTCATGGCACAATTAACAAATTCAAACGCAAGCAAAAAAGCGATTCAACTATATGACTTCATCTGCTCTATGCGAGGCAAAACCATTCTATCCGGTCAACAGGAATTTCCTTCCGATCACAACCACAGCGAAGAGCTTCGCTATATTCAATCTGTTTCCGGACATCTGCCCGCTATTTTGGGATTGGATTACATCCATAATGATTTTGAAGGTGTCAATGAACGAGCAAAAGCCTGGCATGAGAAAGGCGGAATTGTATCCATTTGTTGGCATTGGGGAATTCCTCCCTATGGTGTGGGATATCCTTCCAGCCAAAAAGAAATCGATATGAAAGAATTATTGACTCCGGGTACCGAATTGTACCGGGGATTATTGGATAACCTGGATGCAGTAGCCAATACCTTAAAAGAACTGCAGGCAGCAGATATCCCTGTATTGTGGAGACCGCTTCACGAATTTGACGGTGGCTGGTTCTGGTGGGGAAAATGCGGAAGTGAATTATTTATCGAACTTTGGAGACTGATGTACGATCGCTATACAAATCTTCATCAGTTAAACAATCTCATCTGGGTTCTCGGATATTCCGGTGAGAAAAAAGATGGATGGTATCCCGGGGATGAATATGTAGACATCATTGGCGGAGATGCTTATTCAGAAGGCATTCACGAAGAGCTGTACTATTTTGTCAAGAAGCAGTCTTCCAAGGATATGCCTATCTGCCATCACGAAAACGGTCCTCTTCCGGAACCCGGCTTATTAAAGGCAAAAGGAATTGATTGGAGCTGGTTTTTGACCTGGCACACCATTCATATTCACGAACAAAACAGTGCTGATTATGTAAACTATGTTTACAATCACCCTTATGTAACCACACTGGAATCCTTGCCCCGAATCTATACAGAATAATCTTCCCTTGTACCAACATATTCTACTCTACAATCCAATCTATACAAAAGAAAAACCGCATGGAAATCTTCCATGCGGTTTTATTTGTTATGAAGATAAAATCCGTATCAAACGAATTATTTGGTCTTCTTCCAAGCTTCGTACTGAGCAGAAGCCTCTTCCAAAACCTTCTGGTAACCAGCCTTGTCAAGAGCTGCCTGGTACTCAGCGATCTTAGCATCAACATCCTGGTATCCACCGTTCTCAAGGATGTAACCGTACTCATCAAATACGTTGTTACATGCGGTGTACTCAGCCTCTACCTTGCTCTTATCGAAACGGAATCCGGAAGCGCAAGAAGACTTAGAATTGTCGTTGAAGTTCTTGTAAAGTTCAACCTTGTTTGCAGGATCACCGGTCTCGATAGAGAGGTTAAGTACTGAACAAGATTCCCATGCACTGTGGTTGTACATATCACCCTTCTTGGTTACAGAACCATCTGCTGCACGATCGTAATCGGTACCTTCGATACCGTAGGTGTAAAGGTCAGCAAGGGTCTTATCGGTGTAAAGTAAACCTAAGAAGTCTACACAAGCCTTAGCCTGCTCATCAGTGCTGTTAGCAGTTACTGCGAAGCAAGAACCAAGAGTAGTGGTAGAGTGAGAATATGCATTGGTAATAGGCTGTAATACAACATCCTGCTTGTAACGAGAAGAAGCCTCACCGTTGTTAGGAACATCGGTCCACCAAGAGAATGCCCAATCCTGGGTCTGAGTAGTCTGATCGTTGGTAGTCTTGGTTGCATCATCCTCTGATAAGTAACCCTTCTTAGCCCAATCAGCCATCAAAGTACAGAACTCTTTGTATTCAGCAGTCTGAACAGTATTTACAACGGTATCGGTATTTCTGTCAACACCAAGGTAGCTTACCTGTGCGAAGAAATCGAAGCTGTCAAGATACCATCTGAAGAACATTGCAGTCTTCTGGGTTAAGTAAGGATACTTAATTCCATCAGCCTTAGCATCAGCAAGCATAGGCTCGATATCCTTCAAAGACTTAATGCTGGTGAGATCCCAACCGTGCTTGTCAGCAACTTCCTTACGAACCATAATATCGTAACCTTCTGCAGACTCCTTGTAGCAAGATACGAAGTAGGTCTTTCCATCATATGCAGATGCAGGCCATACCCACTCAGGAATTGCTGAGTAAAGCTTAGAACCCTTTACGATGTCGGTAATATCTTTTGCAGCATTACCCTTAATCATGTCATCACATCCGATAACCTGCTCCCAAGAAGCGGTCCAGAACAAGTTGATTTCGTTGTTTGCAAGAGCAAGGTTAGCCTTCTCCTGATACTCATTGGAAGAGATATCGGTAAGAGAGATTTCTACATTGATCTTGTCTCCGATGTAAGCATTGATTGCTTTTTCAACCTTCTTAACCTCAGCGGTATCAGGCTGAGCAAGGTTAAAACATGCTCTGGTTACGTTGATCTTTACCTTTGAAGAACCGTTGTCGGAACTTCCACCTGCTGCGGGCTTGTCGCCACAACCTGCAAGTAAAGATGCAGACATTGCTGCAACTAATGCTGCAGAAAGAATTTTTTTGCTTGCTTTCATTTTTTAGTTTCCTCCCTAAATGAAAAAATAATTTTTTATATTCCGAAATGTTGCGTTATGCGAACATTTGAATATCAACCCTTTACGGAACCCATTGTAAGACCCTTTGCAAAGTACTTCTGGAAGAAAGGATACAAAATCATAATAGGTCCGATAACCATTACTACAGTAGCCATCGTAGCGGAATACTGAGGGATACTACCCTGCATAGCTGCCAACGCTGATGAAGGAATGTTCTTTGCATTCAGTAAGGTTTCAATACTCTTCTGAATGTTAATCAAAAGTAACTGCAAAGGCTTCTTCTCCTGGCTGGTAATATAGAGCATCGCATTCTGCCAATCATTCCAGAAAGTGGTTGCCATCATAAATCCAACCGCAGCCATAGAAGGCTTCATCAAAGGAAGTGTAATCTGGAAGAAGGTTCTGTACTCTCCTGCGCCATCGATTCGAGCGGAATCCATCAATTCCTCAGGAACACTGGTCTGGATGTAAGTACGAAGAATAATGATGTTCATGGTTGTTACACAAATCGGTAACATTAACAACCAAAGGCTGTCTTTCATATGATAGTTTGAAGTAAAGATGATATAACCGGATAACTGACCACCATTAAACAACATAGGAATCATTGCATAGATGGATAAGAAACCACGAAGTCGAAACTCCTTGCGGCTAAGTGCATAAGCAAACATGCTCATTGCCATCAAACCAATCAAAGTACCGCATACAGTAATCAAAATTGTTACACCATAAGAGGTGGCAAGCTGTTTACCATAGCGAAGAACGGCGTTGAAACCGGACATGGAAAACTTGGAAGGAGTGTAGCTAAAGCCCTCTACCGCCAAAGTCTTCTCATCGGCAAATGCCGAAATAAATACCAATACAATAGGAAGTGCAACGATTGTGGTATAAACAATCAGACAAACAGCCAAGATATACTGGCCAACCGTCTTCTTGGATCTGACACCACTCATCATCATTTCCAATTCCTGCTCTTTTTTTCTCTGAATTCTCTCTTCTCTTGTCATTTTGCTCTCCTCCCTAGAATAATGCATTCTCGGGTTCAAGCTTACGAACCACAAAGTTAGCAAGAATAATCAGAATCAAACCAATCGAAGACTGGAAGAATGATGCTGCCGCTACGAAACCAAGGTTAGAAGACTTAAAAATCATGTTTAATACATAAGAGTCAATAACCTGTGTTGTGCTGTATAACGCACCACTGTTTCTGGTAATCTGATAGAACAAACCAGTGTCGGATCTCATAATGTTACCAACAGAAAGAAGCAACATTACGGTAACCATAGGAATCAAAGAAGGCAAAGTAATATGCCAAATCTGTTGCCACTTACTTGCTCCGTCAATCTGCGCTGCCTCATACTGCTGTGTATCAATACCTGCAAGTACGGACATATACAATACGGAACCATAACCAACACTGTTCCACATTTTCACAATTGTAAGAATGGTAGGCCAATATTTTGCTTCGGAGTACCATCTGATGCCGGAATCAAATACATGATTGATAAAACCGTTATCAGTACTCAAATAAGCATAAACAATAAACTGTACTGCTGCGTAAGAAATAAAAATAGGAATAATCAGAATACTCTGAAGTGCCTTACCCAATTTCTTGAATACCAGCTGGTCAATTGCAACTGCAAGAATAACATTCAACAAGGTACCAAGTGCGGTAAAGATTACGTAATACATCAATGTGTTCTTTGTCATGGTAACAAAGATATCCTTTGATGTAGTTAAGAACTTGAAATTCTCCAATCCGTTAAACGGACTTTTCCAAATACCGAGGCTGTAGTCGAAGTTCTTAAATGCCATAATCAAACCTGCCATCGGCACATAAAGGAAGAAGAACATAATCAGTACTACCGGAAGCGCCAGAACAACATGTGCTCTATGCTTCCATGTGTTTTCCAAAAATCCTTTCATTTCATAACTCCTTTAGTTATTTTTTCGTCTAACACAGACATCCAAGGAGTATTATGCAACATATTGTACAATTTTTCAATAGTTTTTTTACAAATATTGTCATCATTTTTCAATTATTGCTATGCGTTTCTAGTTATTACACATATTTTTTAGCTCATTTAACATTTTTGGCAGTTCAGTTTCCATATTTTCGTCACTAAATTGACAAGTACCCACCTTTTTATGTCCACCGCCATTGTACTTAAGCATCAAACTGCCTACATCTACGGTGCAGGTTTTGTTCAATATGCTATATCCGACTGCAGCACTGCATCCCATACCGCCACGTCCGCTGACAATCCATGCGGAAATATTCTGTTCGGGATACATACTGTAAATCATAAAACGATTTCCGGAATAAATCGGATCTACTCCCCGCAAGTCGGAAATAATCAGGTTACCCTCTACTACGGTATGAGCCTTTACCATGGCAACAAAGTTCTCGGTCTGCTCATTGTAGGTATCGATACGTTCCTGCACATCGGGAAGTGCCAGAATCTCATCGGTAGACATGGTACGACAGGCATCCATCAGTTTCTCCATCAGCTGATAATTGGAAATGGTAAAATTACGCCATCTTCCAAGACCGGTTCTGGGATCCATCAAATAGCCGATCAAAATCCATCCGGTAGGATTCTGAATTTCATCAATCGTCAAATTACCGGAATCAACCTTATCAACGGCAATCATCATATCATCAAAGTGCGGAAATCTCTCTTTTCCGCCATAATACTCATAAATAATACGTGCACAGGAAGGGGTAATTCTGCTCTCGCCCTTATATTTTCCCTGAAGCTGCAATCTTTCATGCTCACTGGAATGATGGTCAAACCAAAGTCCGCAGCCCTCCACGTAAGGCACATTTGCCAAACAGTCATTTTCGTTAATTTCTACCAAGCCATCCTGCAAATCCTTTGGATGCGCAAATTTCCAGCTGTCGATAATGCCGGCTTCCAATAATAATGCACCACATACAAGACCATCAAAATCAGAACGGGTAACTAATCTCATAATTGAACTCCTTTACATATAGTTTGGTAATGCTACACATTATTCCTTATTTTACTACATTTTCGTTTTTTCGTCAACGAAACCGCGCATCAAAAATGAGAGAATGCAACTGCATTCTCTCACCCTAAAGTCCCTTATTCTTCTACACTTTCAAAAAATGTATTCAACTTGGTCAGGCAGTTAATCAGAGCCTGCATTTCCTCCGCTTCCAGCCCTCTCACCGCAGAGCGAATCATAGCTTTATGGAAGTCCCTGTGATGAAAAAAGGCCTTTCTGCCCTTTTCGGTCAAGGATACCAATACCACACGTTTATCCTCACTGCTTCGAACACGCTCCAGATATCCTTTTTTCTCCAACCCGTTCATGTTCACGGTTAAAGTACCCACTGTAACCGACAATTTCTTGGCAATCACCGATACACTGTTTGGCGAATCGATTCCAACCGCCTCAATAATATGCATATCGTTATTGCTGATATCCTTGAATTCCTCCGTGATAACCGCTTTGGACTCCGTATTCATAACATTATTAAACAAATTTACCAATAATTCGTTCAGAACACCGTTTTGACTTCTGGGCATATACATTCCTTTCAAGCTCTTTTGCATTCCTTACCAACAAACCACGCAGGCACCATAGGTAAGTCCTGCGCCAAAGCCGGACAAAACCAGTTTCATGCCTTCCAAAAGAACTCCTTTTTGATTTAACTCATCCAGCAAGACCGGAATGGCTGCCGATGACATATTACCTACTCTGTTTACATTATAAGGGAAAAGTTTCATTTCTGCACCTATTCTTTTTGAAATTGCCTCCAAAATCCGCAAATTTGCCTGATGCAAAACAAAAAAATCCACGTCCGCTACGGAGAGATTGGCCTTTTTTAAAGCCTCCTCCATACATAAAGGCACCTGTCTTGTAGCAAATTTATATACTTCTCTTCCATCCATTCGAACAAAGCGATCCAGGTTTTGTGCGCCAAAAAGCGAACGGTCGTTACAAGAAAGCACCTCTCCTTTACTTCCGTCACTACCCTGTACAAAACTGAGAAAATGCGTTTCTTCGCAAGCTTCCACATATACCGCACCGGCCCCGTCGCCAAACAAAATACAGGTTCCCCGGTCCTCCCAATCTACAATTTTGGACAATACCTCACTGCCTACAATCAGTGCATTTCTATAAAAGCCGGCAGACAGGTATGCAAATGCGGTCTGTAATCCAAATAAGAATCCGGAGCAGGCTGCGTTTACATCAAAACACACCGCCTTTCGGGCGTCCAAGTTCTTCTGTACCTGACAGGCACAGCAAGGCAATAACATTTCGGGAGAACAGGTAGCTACAATGATTAACTCCACACTTTCTGCCGTTTGATTTGCATTTTCCAAAGCCTTTTGGCAAGCCTTGGTTGCCAGAGATGCAACCGTATCCTTCTCCGAAATATGTCGGCTTTCAATTCCGGTTCTTTCCCGAATCCACTCATCCGAGGTTTCCACCATCGCTTCCAAATCTTTATTGGTCAAAACCTTGGGCGGCAAAGCGCTTCCGGTTCCCTTTATTTTCATGTTCATATTCTAAATTCCTCCATGATCTGCGAAACCGACTCCATTCGATTTGCACGATACACATTACTTCCGCAAAAGAGCAGGCCTTCCTCCACTTTGCCGTTTACCGCATTGATAAGTGCTTTTGTAATGCAATAGGGTGTTTCCTTGGGATTACAGGTGGTAATACACTGTTTGCAACCATCCTCCAAAAAACGTTCTCCTTTTTCAACCCTCTCCAAAAAAGCATTTCGTATTGCCCGCCCCGGCATACCCACCGGACTTTTTACAATCACAACATCCTCTTCTTTTGCTTCTATGTAAGCCATTTTATAGTTTTCATGGGCATCACATTCAAAAGTGGTCACAAAACGGGTGGCAATCTGCACCCCATCCGCTCCTAACTTTCGATAATGGTCCAGGTCTTTTCTTTCATAGACACCACCACCCACGAAAACCGGGATTGCTTCTTTTTTCGTTATTTCCAGGATTTCACTGACACGACGGTCAAATTCCGCACCATCCACCGTTTCCAGTTCTTCTCTCGAAAAGCCCAAATGGCCTCCGGCTTTTGGTCCCTCCACAATCACCAAATCCGGCTTTCGATTATAATGCTTTTTCCAATACGCCAAAAGCACCTGAAGTGCACGCTTCCCGGATACAATAGGCGCCAATAATACGGGATATCCGACTGTCAGTCTGGGCAAATCCATGGGAAGACCGGCTCCGGAAACAATCACATCCGCACCGGCTTCCACAGCAGCCTTTACATAATCTTCATAACGTCTGGTAACCACCATAATATTGACTCCAACCGGCTTGCCCTGAGAGATTTTCTTTGCTTTTAATATCTCCTCTTTCAGAACCGAGAGATTGGTGTCGATTGGTGATTTGGCGAAGTTCGGATTCCGAAATCCTATCTGAGCCGCAGATATAACTCCCAATCCTCCGGCTAAAGATACTGCACCCGCCAGCCCGGAAAGGCTGACGCCTACTCCCATTCCTCCCTGTAACACAGGGATTTCCAATTCCATTTGACCAAATTTCATTTTCTCACAATCACCCACACATGTCTTCTCCGAATTTTTCTAAAACACACGGAATCTGTCATAGCGCTCCTGCGCCAGTTCTTCGCCTGTTTTCCCTTCGCACAATTCCAAATAGGTTTTGATTTGTTCTTTCAGGCATTCCCCGATTGCCATCTCGGTATTTTCAGTTGCTCCGCCAAATTCCGGAATAATCTGCTCTATGATTCCCAAACGTTTCAAATCCTGGGCCGTAATATTCATTACCTCACTGGCCTCTTTTGCTCTGGTGGAATCCTTCCATAAAATCGACGCAAAACCCTCCGGAGACAAAATGGAATAGGTTGCATTCTCCAGCATCCATACCTGATTTCCTACGGCGGTAGCCAATGCGCCTCCGCTTCCTCCTTCTCCGATAAGGATACAAATAACCGGTACCTTCAGGGATGACATTTCCAGTAAATTACGGGCAATTGCCTCTCCCTGTCCTCGCTCCTCCGCTTCTATTCCGCAAAAAGCACCGGAGGTATTTACAAAACTC